>NZ_JACCLX010000011.1 GCF_024490875.1 Methanocaldococcus sp. | reverse complement strand
TGTTGGAAAAATAAAATATGGAACTAAAATTATTCATGGAAAGTATAATGAAGATCTGATAAAAAATTCAGATGTTGTTTTAGTTACTGGTTCAACGATCTCTAATGGAACATTTGAAAATATTTGGGAGTTGGCTAAAAAATACAAAAAAGAATTATCTTTTATGGAACAACAATTGCTGGAATATCTAAAATATTGGGAATTGAGAGATTTTGTAAATTAGGAAAATAACTATTTAAACTAAAAAAGTTAGAAATTAGAAAATTTAGAATTCAGATTCTTCTTCTCCCATACCTCCTCCTTCACCTTTCTCTTCTTTAGTTTTCTCTGCGGCAATAACATCGTCAATTCTTAAGAGCATGACTGATGCCTCAGTTGCAGAGTCAATTGCTTGTGTTTTAACTTTTAATGGCTCAACAACTCCTCTTTCTAACATGTCAACAACTTCACCTTCAAAGACATCTAATCCGTAAACTTCTCCTCCTTCTTTCTCGTGAGCAGCTCTTAACTTAACGAGCATATCAATTGGATCTAATCCAGAGTTTTCAGCTAATGTTCTTGGAATTATTTCTAATGCGTCAGCAAACGCTTTAACTGCTAACTGCTCTCTTCCAGCAACAGTTTCAGCGAATTTTCTTAATCTCTTAGCTAATTCTATTTCAGTAGCACCTCCACCAGCAACAATCTTACCTTCTTCTAATGCACACTTAACTACTCCAATAGCGTCATCAATAGCTCTTGCTACTTCTTCAACAACGTGCTCTGTTGAACCTCTTGCTAAGATTGTTACAGCTTTTGGATGTTTGCACTGTTCAACAAAGATCATTGCATCTCCAGCAACTTTTCTCTCTTCAACTAATCCTGCTTCTCCTAAGTCTTCTGGTGTTAAGTCATCAATCTTTGTAACGATTCTTGCACCTGTTGCTTTAGCTAATTTCTCCATATCTGATTTCTTAACTCTTCTTACTGCTAAGATTCCCTTCTTAGCTAAGTAGTGCTGAGCTAAGTCATCAATTCCTTTTTGACAGAAGACTACATTAGCTCCTGTAGCCGCAATCTTCTCAACCATGTCTCTAATCATTTTCTCTTCTTGCTCGATGAATTCCATTAATTTAGCTGGGTCAGTTATTCTTATTTCTGCATCAGTTTCTGTTTCTTTAACTTCAATTGGGCAGTTTAACAATGCAATTTTTGCATTTTCAACTTTCTTTGGCATTTGAGGGTTAACTCTTTCTTTGTCAATAACAACCCCTCTAATTAACTTAGTTTCTTCAATTGGAGCTCCTTCTTTCTTCTCAACTTTAATTAAATCTTTATCAACTTTTCCAGTTTCTTCATCAACAACTGCTTTAACAGCTTCTACAACAATTTCAGCTAACTGTCCTCTTGCTTTTTCTGCTCCTTTACCTGTTATAGCAGTCATTGCTATTTTCTTTAACATTTCAGTATCTTCTGGTTTTACCTCTTTAGCTATTTTTTGTAATTCTTCGACTGCCTTATTTCTTGCCATTTCATATCCGTTTATTATAACTGATGGATGTATATTTTGATCTAACAATTCTTCAGCTTTTCTTAATAATTCCCCAGCAATAACTACTGCTGTTGTTGTTCCATCTCCAACTTCTTTTTCTTGAGTTTTAGCAACTTCTATTAACATCTTAGCAGCTGGGTGCTCAACACTCATTTCTTTTAATATTGTAACTCCATCGTTTGTAACAACAATGTCTCCTAATTCATCAACTAACATTTTGTCCATTCCTTTTGGTCCAAGTGTAGTTCTTACAGTTTCGGCAATTATTCTACCTGCTAATATGTTCATTCTTTGAGCATCTTTTCCAACATATCTCTTAACATTTTGTGGTAATACTACTATTGGAGTTCCTGCCATTGCCATATCTCTCACCTCACTATGTTACCTTATTCGGTATCTATATGTTTATGAAATTCTATATATATTTTTTGGTTTTGTGCATGATTATTCCACAGTTAAACAATATAAAATTCATAAATTTTTACATTTATATTATTTTTAAAAGTAATATCGAATCCCGGGAAAATCTTGATCTGAGTAATATTAAATCATAAGAATTTTAAAAAAATATTATAGTAATATTACAATTTTGAGATTTTTCATATTACTATAATATTTTTTTAAAATTCTTATGATTTAATATTATCAAGTCCCGAGTATAAATATTATATAAATATGAAAACTTGTAAAAATAGTATTAAAAATATTTAAAAATAAATTTCCCAAAGGCATTAATTAGTAAAAATATATAAAAGAAGGTTATAGACATGGTAATTCAGATAATAAATGATATAATAATACATAACTCTATTATAAACTATATATTATGCTTTTTATCAATATTTTTTTCATTAATTATTGGAAGGTATATTGAATCTTTAATTGAGAGAATTGCTGATAAACTTAGTAAGAAGAAAGTATTAGAATTAGATGAAATCGTTATAAGGGCTTTATCTTTACCAATAGCTATTGGTATTATTTTATCAGGATTATATTTAGGAATCTCTTTTCTCTATTTACCACCATCTATAAAGTTATATATTAATAAAGGAATTTTGGTTGCTTTTATATTATGTGTTGTAATTTTCTTTGATAAATTTATTTCTGAATTGGTTGAAAGATACTTAGCAGATACAATTTCTAAAAAAACAAAGATAGATGTTGATGAACAAGTTATAATATTAATAAAAAAATCTATCAGATTATTTATATGGTTTATTGGATTAATGCTTATTTTGAGTAATTTAGGATATGACATAAAAACACTCCTTGCCGGTTTAGGTATTGGTGGTTTAGCATTTGCATTAGCATCACAAAATTATGTCTCAAACTTAATTGCTGGATTGATAATATTAACTGATAAACCTTTTAAAATAGGACATTGGATTAATTTTAGTGGAGGATTAGGGATTGTTGAAGATATTGGAATAAGAAGCACAAAAATTAGATCAATAGATAATTCTATTATTGTAGTTCCAAACTCTAAGTTAATAGATGATATAATCCAAACTACACCATCAAAAAATAAATGGAAAGTTACAATGACTATTGGACTAACTTATAATACAACGGCGGATGAGATTATTAAAGCAAAGGAAATAATTAAAAGAATTCTATTGGATCATCCAAATGTTGAAAATGAACCAATAACAGTTTATTTTAAAGAGTATGGTGATTGGAGTTTAAATATACAGGTTGTTTATTATATTAGAAATAATAAATATACTGGTTATCAAACATATATAAATACAATTGATGAAGTAAATCTAAAAATTAAAAGAGAATTTGAAAAGGAAGGTTTAGAGTTTGCGTTCCCAACATATACAGTTCATTTAAAAAGTGAGTAATAAAATTAGGTTAATAATTAATTTTATTTTTTACATCTCTTTACAAATATATGTTTTGCTAATATTGGAGTTATTACAGAGGTTATTATAGATAGTGTTACAATTGTTACAAATATACTATTATTTATTAAACCAAGTTCTTTTCCAATTGATGCTGCAACTAATGAGGCCGAAATTTTTGGTATTGTCAATAAACTTCCAAAAATACCTTTTATTTTATCAAATTTTAGTAATTTTAAAGCAAATAAACCTGAAATAAATTTTAAAACTATTGCTGAAATTAATGTGATTAATAAGAGTTCTAAATTATTTAAATTAATAACTACTCCAATATTTGTTTCCATTCCTAAAATTAAAAAAAATATTGGAATAAAAAATCCATAACCAATTGCATTTAAGTTTTTATTTAATAATTCGTCGTGTTCTTCTTTAGTTAATGCTTCACTAACCGCAACTCCACATATAAATGCTCCAACAATTGGATGAATTCCAATAGATTCTCCAACTATTATTGCTATGAAAATAATAAATAGAACATAATGAATTCTTTGTGCATGAAGTTTTTCAAATAATTTAAGAATATACTTAGATACATAAGGAATTACCAATAATAATATAACAATGTATAAAAATGCCTCTAATAAGAACATTCCTATATTTTTATTTCCAACTCCTAACTTTATAACTACTGAAAGTAGCAATAAAGTTAATAAATCAACAACAATTGTAGCACTTAATATTATGGTACCCAATCTTGTTTTAACCATATTTAACTCATTTAAAATTCCATAAACAATAGCAACAGAGTGTGAGGCAAAAATTACTGCATACAATAAACTTCCAATAAATCCAAGGCCTGAATATTGTCCAACTAAATATCCTCCAATTCCTGGAATTATTAAAGAAGATAAACTTAAAATTAGCGAGTTTTTAAATTCTCCTCTTAAAGTTTCGTTATCTACTTCCAAACCTGCTAAAAACATTAACATAATTGCTCCAAGATCAGCAAGCACTTTTAAAGTTTCATCTAAATGTAAAATTCCTAATCCATAAGGACCTATAATCATTCCTGCAATCATTATAGATGTTATGGCAGGAATATTAAATCTCTTTAATAAGTTTGGAACAATAAAAATTATCGATAAAATTATAAAAAATATGTAGTAATAGTTGTCCATTACATCACCATTAAATATTATATAATTTTGCTCCTACTGTTTTTAATGTTTATTAATTTATTGTAGGTGATGTTATATGATAATCTTTGCTGGATTAGGATTATATGATGAAAATGATATGACTCTAAAAACTTTAAAATTTGCTAAAAAGGTAGATAAAATTTATGCAGAATTTTACACATCTGTTTTAACTGGCACAACTATAGAAAAAATAGAGGAAGTTTTAGGTAAAAAAATACATGTTTTAAGTAGAAAAGATGTTGAATATGAAGGCTATAAAATAATAGAGGAAGCAAAAGACAAAGATGTAATGTTTCTAACTGCTGGAGACCCTATGGTCGCAACAACCCATATAGATTTGGCAATTGAGGCAAAAAAGAGAGGAATTGAAGTTTTAATTATAAATGCTCCGTCAATTTATTCAGCAGTAGGAATCACTGGATTACAATTATATAAATTTGGCAAAACTACATCAATTGTCTTCCCAGAGGAAAATTATTTCCCAGAAACTCCATATAATGTAATAAAAGAAAACTTAGAGAGAGGATTACATACTCTTTGTTTATTGGATATAAGGATAGAAGAAAATGAAAAAAGATTTATGACTGCTAACGAAGGATTAAAAATTTTATTAGAATTGGAAAATAGAAAAAAAGAAAATGTATTGAGTGAAGAAACTAAGGTTGTAGTAGTTGCAAGATTGGGTAGTTTAAAACCAAAATTAGTTTACGGAAAAATAAAAGATTTAATTAATTATGATTTTGGAAAACCTTTACATTCAATAATAATTCCAGGAAAATTGCATTTTATGGAAGAAGAGGCATTAAAATACCTATGTGAAAATATTTAATCTTTTTTAATTTTTATGTTGTTGAACTTTCGGCATCATTATATAACTCATCTCCAATATCTACTTCCTCTTCAAAACCTCTACTATCTTTTAATGTTTCTATTCTAAACATATATGACTTATACCAAATATCTTTTGGTTTTTTCTTTATTGGAGCCAACTTCCACGCTCTTGTTTCCTCATCATAGCCCCAATTTACATAGTGATTGAAATTCCTAATTATATCAGTTATAACTACATTGAACTCATTTAATAATATTTTTTGAATTTCTCTCCACTTGTCTAAGGAACTCTCTCTTCTTGTAATTCCAAAGTATCCTGCTCTTCTTTCTCCTTTTAATGCTGAAATTCCTCTACCAATAAATGTTTTTATTGCATATACAGTTTCAGGAGGATCTGTAATAAATGTATCAAATGCTCTACTATACTTTTCTGGAAGTGGTTTTCTTAAATCTAAGGTTATAACTTCAATATTTTTATAGTTTAACTGTTCAGCAACTTCTTTTATGAAATTAATTAATCTCTCATCAATATCTACAACTACTATTTTTCTTGGAAGATTTGAAAGCATTAAGGCAATACTTGTTAAATCATCGTCTCCTAAAACTAAAACATCTTTATTGAATAAATCACCTCTCGAATTCATTAAAGCGATTCTTGAAACTGTACATTCTGGAGTGACGAAACCTTGATCATATTCGTGTTTTGGCAAAGGTCTATTTTTAACAATCTCTTTAAACTTTTCTAATAAATCTTTATAGTTCTTTAAAGAAACACCTCTCCCTTCGCAACATTCACATATATCGTCCATCTTTTTACTAATTCCATACTCTTTTACAAATTCATAACCTTTTTCTGTTAATTTTATACTATCTTCTATTTTTAATAATCCCTCCTCTTCTAAAACTCTTATAATGTCAGCTACTAATGGAAGAGGTTCTTCACTCAAATCAACAATTTTCCAAAAATCTTCTGATGTCAATATTGCTGATAAAACATTCTCAATAGATTTATCATATACTGGAATCTCTGATCTTTCTTTAACCTTCTCTAATATTCTATCCATTTATTTCACCTCTCATAACCATAGAGGGGCAAAGCCCCATGGAAATTAAAAATATACAAGCTTATGGGAGAGTATCCCAATAGAGGGGTGAATCCCCCTCTATGGTTTTAAATACATTCTATAACATGCACCCTGTCCTATTCCTTCGTTGATAGAGACTTCTATCCAATTTATATTAGAAAAACCGAGATCTTTTAATTTTTTTGAAATTTCATTAGCAAAATATATTGCTAAATCCTCAGCAGTGGTGGAAGGAATAGGTAATAAAATCACATCTTCCACAGGAATAGAGTATTCTTTGTTCTTATATTTAAAATATAGGGTTGTGTCTCTCAACTCATAATAAACATCTTTATGATTTTTTGGAAGTATTAATTTATGATCTATACTATCACAAATCTCTTTTACAATCTTTTTAATTATTTTAAAGTCACAGACAAAGTTGAATTCTCCAGATCTTTCTCCATTAATTTTTACATCAACATAGTATGAATGCCCATGAATAACCCCACAAGTTGGATGTCCAAATACAATATGGGCAGATGAAAACCTTAAACCTGCGTGTAATCCATTTAGTTCTAAAAGCATAGTTTAGCACCTTTTTTTCTTTTTAAAATAATTAACTAACCCTCCTGCGTTCAGAATTTCCCATTCTAAACCTTTTGGAACCTTACACTTTATAGTTTTGTTTTTATTAACGATTTTTATAACTTCTTTATCTAAGTCAATTTCTATTATATCTCTATCTTCAATTTCATCAGTGTTTGCAATTATAGGAATTAGACCAATATTTATGGCGTTTCTGTAAAAAATTCTTGCGAAACTCTTTGCTATAACTGCCTTAATTCCACAGTATTTTATTGCTATTACAGCTTGTTCCCTACTTGAACCACATCCAAAGTTTTCTCCTCCAACAATTATATCTCCTTCTTTAACCTTTTTAGAGAAATTTTCATCAATCCCTGCCATACAGTATTTTGCCAATTCATAAGGGTCAGTAGTTCTCAAATATGGACCAGGAATAATAGCATCAGTATCAACATCATCACCAAATTTATGAACTCTACCCTTGATTATCATTTTATCACCAACTTACTATTAAAGTCCTTAAAAATAAATCTTAATTTTGTATAAAAAGTTTGTTACTTGTATTTTAAAAAGAATAGAAAAGTAAATTTATTAAATAGAAAATTATTTAAATATCTCCAACTATACATTAATAAGGTAGTAGAATTTTATAGGTGAAGTTATGGTAACCTTTGATAAAGAAAAAATGTTGAATCCCTCTATTATTGGTGGTATTGTTAATGGTGTTTTAGGATTTATTTGTTGTTTGAGTTATATTGTTGGAGGATCTGTTGCTGCTCATTTTTATGTAAATGCAGGAGGTAATTTAGATTACGAAAATTGTGGTCTTGTGGGTGCTATTAGTGGAGTTATAGGGGGTATTATTGCAATACTCTTACGTATTTTAATAATAGGATTTAGACCTTATACATTTTTAGCAGGAACTTACTCAATAATTATAGGATTAATTTTTAGTATTATATTTGGAGCAATTTTTGGGGCTATTGGAGGTATCTTATATGTAATTATAAAAAATAAATAATTAATGATAAAATGAAAAGAAACTTAATAATTTATATATTAATAGCAATATCTTTTATAATCTTTTATATAGGAATTTTTTTAGCGCCATATACTGCATACTTAGGAGAGCATTCAGACATTTTTCGATTAATTTCAATTTATATCTATACAATATACTCACCAATATGCCACCAACTTCCACAGAGAAGTTTTTTTATTTTTGGAGATAAGATGGCTGTATGTGCCAGATGTTTTGGAATATACACTGGAATATTGTTAGGAATTTTTATATATCCTTTTATAAAAAATTTAAATGATTTTAAAGTTCCAAATAAGATATATTTAATAATTGCATTAACTCCTATGGCAATAGATGGAACTACACAATTAATTGGATTGAGAGAAAGTTTTAACGAATTGAGGTTTATAACTGGATTTATTGCTGGTTTTGTAGTAATTTTTTATATTTTACCAATATTTTTAAAAATACTATCAAAATATTTAGAGTAAGGTGAGAGATAATGATGCTTATGGCTCTTGGTATTGGTATGTTATTTTTCATTTTGTTAATGCTTATTTTATCTATTGTGATTGAAGGTATTTTCTTATATTTAGGATGTAAGATAGTAAATATAAAAAACGCTACACTATTAAAATCTATAATAGCGGTTATTGCAGGGAAAATTTTATCATTTATTGCATTTTTATTTATTGAAATTGTGTTTTTAGGGCATTCTATTGGAATTGTTATTGGAATAATAGTGGGAATCTTTGTCTATATATATGTAATAAAGTCAATATTTGATACTTCATGGGGTAAGGCATTTTTAGCATGGATAATAGCAGTAGTTGTTGAGATTGTTATAATCTATATTATATCACTTATCTTTGCAGTTAGTATATATTCATTTACATATGGATTTTAATATTTTATTCTTGTGATACTATGCATTATGATATTAAAATTATTGAAAGAGGTAGAGAATATTATAGAAATGGATTAGTTAAGTATTGTATAAAATTTGGAGATTTTTTATATGGAGAAGTTGTTGGTGGCGATATTTATAAAGTTAAGGTTGATTTAAAGGATTATTTTGGATATTGCTCCTGCCCATATAAATACAACTGCAAACATGCATATGCCCTAATTGAAGCATATAAAAACAATAACTACATAGATGCAGAAGAAATTTTTAAAAATTTTGAGAATAAAAGTAAAGAAGATCTTTTAAAAATTATAAAAAATTTAATTATAAAAAATTATCTTTGGGAAGAATTCCTAAATAAAGACAGTTTATTTAACAAAGGTATTGGATTACTTAAACTAATCCCCTTAGATAGAAAAAACATTTATATATTTAAATCATTTTTAAGAAATCAGTTTGTTAAAAAAGCAAAAGATGAGGAATTACTAAAAATAATTTATGAGATGATAAATGCAGATTTAGACTTTAACGATTCTGATGTAGTTGAATCTTTAAATATAATATTAGATGAAATCTTTAAAAGAAATAACAAAGATGTCATAAAAAAGATTATAAATCTATATAGAAAACATAAAAAAGAACTTTGGATTATTGAAGATTATTTAATCACACACTACGACAACTATTTCGAAGAATTTGATTAAGTTAGAGGTATAAATGTTGTGGAGCTTCTCTTCTATTACTTAAAATCTTCTTTAAAGCCCAATTTAAATCTTCCCTACTAACATAATCCCTATCTTCCAATATAGCCTTGTGCAAAGCAGGTTTTAAGAACTTCTCCTTAATATCTCTTCCACTAAATCCTTTAGTTTTTTCAACATATTCTTTTAAGTTTGCTTTAATTGGTAAAGGCATTTTTTTAGCATATAACTCCATAATTTTTAATCTTTCCTCATCGTTAGGTAGTTTAAATTCAATTTCTTCTTCAAATCTACTTCTAATCGCTGGATCTAACATTGCTGGATTGTTTGTTGCGCCAATAGTAACAACTCCTTCATTTTCTTTAATTCCGTCTAATTCTGTTAATAGTGCATTAACAACTTCTGAAACATCTCCCCTTAAAGATTGATACTCTCTACTCAAACCTATGGCATCTAATTCGTCGATAAATACAATACATGGAGCATTTTCTGATGCTTTTTGATAGAGTTCTCTAATCATTTTTGAAGAGTCCCCTACATGCTCACCAATCAATTCTGGAGCCTTAATTAGTAAAAATGAAGAGTTTGTTTCTGTTACCAATGCTCTCGCCATAAGGGTCTTACCAGTTCCTGGTGGTCCATAGAATAATATATTCTTTGGAGCCCACTCACCAAAGAGTTTTGGATTTTCTAAATATTTCATAATAATTTTACATTTCTTTTTTGCATCTTCTTGTCCAATAATCTCGCTAAATCTCGCTTTTTTAAACTGAGTCCTAATAACTTTTTTAGGTGTTTGTAATTTAAAAACTGTCTCGCTTGTAATCATACCTCCTTCTTTTGGATAAGTTGAGATAACCTTAAAGGCATAATCCGGAAGAATTGAATTATCAAATAGATAATCACCTTCTTTAACAATCTCACCAATCCACTGGTCTCTCGCATAAATATTGAAGAGTTTTGGATCATCAGCAGTAATCTTAACATTCTCGCTACCAACTCTAATTGGAAATCCAGCGGGTTCTAATATTACATACTTTAATGAAGGTAAAGTATCATCGTAAGTTTTAATCTTTGAAAAGGTCTTTATTTTTATTGGGTTAAGTCCTATTTTGCTCATAGGGTCTCACCAATTGAATAATTATAATTATATTATACTTAACAACTTAGGTTTATAAAATAATTTTGTTACAATTATATAAAGTTAGGAAGTATATTTATACATAATTGATATATTAAAAATTTACTTTAACTAAAAATATTAGGGGGATGAAATGACATCTATGGATTTATTTTTCTTCCTTTTCTTTTTTCTACTTTTTATTTATCCAGAGATGATGATGAAGTATAGAATAATGAGAAGATTAAGATGTATAAGGGAGATAGAAAAAGAGAGGAAGAGTAGAGTTATTGCTATGATACATAGGCAGGAGGCTTTAACATTTTTGGGAATACCAATATATAAATTTATAACAATAGAAGACAGTGAAGAAATTTTAAGGGCTATAAGATTAACTCCAGAAGATATGCCAATAGATTTAATTATTCATACACCAGGTGGCTTAGCGTTGGCAAGTGAGCAAATAGCTTTGGCTTTAAAAGAGCATAAGGCAAAGACAACTGTAATAATTCCACACTATGCAATGAGTGGAGGTAGTTTAATTGCATTGGCGGCTGATGAAATAATTATGGATAAAAACGCAGTTATGGGTCCTGTAGATCCACAAATTGGACAGTATCCTGCGGCATCTATATTAGAAACATATTATAGAAAAGGAGATAAAGTAAATGATGAAACACTTATATTAGTTGATATATCAAAAAAAGCTATAAAACAAATGGAAGAATTTGTTTATGAATTATTAAAAGATAAATATGGTGAAGAAAAAGCAAAATATATTGCTAAGGAACTTACTTCAGGAAAATGGACTCACGATTATCCCCTAACAGTTAATAAATTAAAAAAGTTAGGGATTGAAGTTAATACAAATGTTCCAAAAAAAGTTTATGAGTTGTTAGAATTATATCCTCAGCCAATGGGAGCAAAGCCATCAGTTTATTATATTCCAGTTCCATATAATAAAAAAGAGCGGGAAAAAAATGAAAAATAAAATTAAAAAAGTTAGGATAGGTAATTTAGAGTTTGATGTTGTATTAGCAGATAATTTTATTAAGAGGGCTTTTGGCTTAATGTTTAGAGATATTGGAGATAGGGCAATGCTTTTTCTATATAGAAGAAGAAAAATATCTATTCATACATTTTTTATGTTTTATCCCATTGATGTTGTTTTCATAGATAAAGATAGAGTTGTGGAAACAGTTAGATTAAAACCTTGGAAAACATACAGTTGTAAAAATTATTCAACATCAATGCTTGAATTTAAATGTAAGAATATTGATTTAAATAAACTTATTGGAACTAAGGTAGAATTTATGAGATGATATTTATGGACTATCTACCAATCCTTGAAGATTTAATAAAAATAAAAACTGACAACAAAATTGGAGTTAGAAAAGCATTTAAATATTTATCAAATTTTTTTAATAACTTAGGGATAGATAATAAAGTTGTTGAAGGATGCTTTGTAGCATATAAAGATAATATAGAAAACTTTGATGTAATATTAAATTCACATATAGACACTGTAAAAGTTCAATTAGATTTTAAAAAAGATGATAAATATTTTTATGGAACTGGGGTTATAGATGCCAAGGCAAATGTTATTTTAATGATTCACGCTTTTTTAAATAGCGATAAATCATTATTAGTTATCTCCCCCGACGAAGAAACAGAATCTAATGGAATTTATAATTTTTGTCAATATTTAAAAAGAAAAATTAAAAATAAAAAAATTAGAGGAATTGTTAGTGAGCCAACAGACTTAAAAGTTTGTATCGGACACAAAGGGAGGTTTGAGTATGTTGTTGAAAGTTTTGGTAAATCTATGCATGCATCATCAGTTAATAATTGTATAAATCCCATAGAAATTTTAAGTAAGGTTATCTTGGACTTAAAAAATATTCCTTTAAAAAAAATTAAAGTTGATAAAATATACAGTTCCTCAATAACTCCTACTATGATAAAGGGAGGAATTCAGAGTAATATAGTTCCTGACTACGCCTATGTTTTATTTGATGTTAGAAGTGTGGAAGAAGATATAATAAATAAAATTTCCAATTTTTTAGATAACAAAGAATACTCAAAGTATATAAAAAATAGATTAAATTTAGGGAGACATTATGCAGATTTTTACATGCTAAAAAATAAAGAACTAATAGATAAATTATCCAAATATTATGAAATATCCTTTTTTAATGCGACTTGTGAAGCATACTATATAAACAAATTTTTAAATGCAGATGTTGTGATTTATGGAGTTGGTAAATTAGAGTATGCTCATTCTAAAAATGAGTTTTTAAATTTAAATGATTTTGATAAAGGAATAAAAAATATAGAAAAACTTGTAGAATTAATTAAAGAATAATTAAATCTCCAAATTAGTAATCCTAATTCCAGTGCCTTTTGCCTTGTATTTTATATTTAATCCAATTAATAATGGAGTTATTGACTCAATTATCCTTGATTTTTTTAAATTTCCACAATCTATTGCTCTAACACCATCAATTTGGTTTGCTAAATTAATAACTACTTTTTTTGCTTCTTCATCATTTCCACAAACTAAAATATCACAATCTACTGGATTATCTAAATCTTCTAAAACTGCATGACAAACATTTTGGAATGCACTAACTACTTTACTTTCTTTTAATACATTTTGTATCATTTCAGCCACAGAACCGTCTGGTGGAAACAATAATCTTGTTGGTTTATCACCAATAACTGTTGCCAAAGGAACGCCAATAGAAACAACAATTTTCCCTTTAAGTTCTTCTTTTAATTGTTTTATTGTAGATAATGTATATTCATAAGGTATTGATAAAATAACAACATCCCCCTCTTTTGCAGCATCTTTATTTTCTAATCCAACGATATCTGCCTCAATTCCTCTCTGCTTTAATATCTCTTTAGCTCTTTTAGCTGCTTCTTCTGCTTTTTCTTTTTTCCTTGAACCAATTATTATCTTATTGTTTTTAGCTAACCTTAAAGCTAAACCAAATCCTTGGTCTCCAGTTCCTCCCAATATTGATATTTTCATTTTTTCACCTTAATAAATCTTTTACATCATAACTATCTAAATCATTGCTGATAATAATTTCAAAGTTCTCATTATACTGTTTAACATTTTTTTTATATTGGTTAAAGTATTCTTCCTTATCATACCTTGCTGAAATGTGAGTCAATATTAACGCCTTAACATTTGCCAATTTGGCAATATTTACAGCATCTCCAATTGTTGAATGCATGTTCTCTTTGGCTATTTCTTTTTCAGAATCATCAAATGTTGCTTCGTGAATTAATACATCACATTCTAATTCATTTAAATATTTTCCAAAATCTTCTAATGGGAGTGTATCTCCACTATAAGCTAAGCAAAAACCTTTTTTTGGAGGAAGTAAAACTTCTTCTGGTTTTATAATTTCTCCATATATGTTTTTAACTGGCTCTCCATTTTTCAGTTTTTTTAAGTCAGGCCCTATTTTTATTTTAAGTTTTTTAACTTTTTCCAGATCTAATCGAGGTTTTTTAATCTCTCTAAATATATATGCATAAGAAGGGACACTATGCTTAGTAGGATAGGCAATTATCTCATAATCTTCACATTGGAGAATTTTTAATGGCTCTTTTGCTGAAATCTCATATACTTTTATTGGATATTCAATAATATGATAACCCAACTTTAAAGAACTCTCAATAACTTCTCTTAAACCTACTGGTCCATAAATATTGATTTCCTTATCTCTTCCAAAAAAACCTAAACTCTGTAATAGCCCGGGAAGTCCTAATATGTGATCTCCATGTAAATGAGTTATAAATATATGACTAATCTTCATTGGAGAAACTTCGGTAAATAGCATCTGTCTCTGTATATTTTCTCCACAATCAAACAAAAACACTTCACTTTTAAACTTAAATGCTATGCCAATGTGATTTCTATTTTTAGATGGAACTGCCGCTCCAGTTCCTAAGAATATTATCTTCATATTATCTACCAAAATTTATTGCTCTTTGAAATACTCCTCAATAACATCTTCAAATTTTAATTCATCAATCCATTTTTCCATATTGTTACACCACTCTTTTATCGTCTTCTTTATGATTTTTTTAGCATCTTCAAAAGGAATTGCTTCATAAATAAAATAATAGCCTCCTTCTTTTATATTCACCTGCTTTCTTTTTACTAAACCTGCATTCATTAGATTTTGAACAGATCTTTGAACAGTACTCCTATTTCTATTAATTCTTTCAGCAATTTCATTTATCTTTGAGGGTCCGTTTTTTAAAATATCAAAATATACCTTAACATCAGAGATCTTTATTCCAAATACACAAGCCATTAAATTATCAAAGGTCCAAGTTGTGCATGGAGTTTTTAATAATAATTTACCCATAATACCACCTTAATGATTGTATTATTAATTTATTTTATTGATTAGAATCTTTACAATTTTTTCACCACTTTTTCCATCTCCAAATGGATTTATCCAATTTCTATTTTTATTAAGCATAAGATTAACTGCATTAATTAATTTTTCTTTATCATCTCCTACTAAAATATTTGCTCCAACACTTAAAGTTTCAGGTCTTTCAGTGTTGTTTCTTAAAGTTATACAAGGAGTTTTTAAAATACATGCCTCTTCTTGGACTCCACCACTATCTGTTAAAATTAATTTAGCGTTTTTTTCTAACATTAAAAATTCTAAATATCCTATGGGCTCAATAATATTTATTTTTCTATTATTCTTTAATTTGTTTAGTAAATTAAATTCAACTAATCTTTTTTTAGTTCTTGGATGAATTGGAAAAATAATACTTTCATCATAAATCTTTGTTAAGTCTAAGATACCTTTTATAATATTTATTAATCTTTTTTTATTATCAACATTTTCTGACCTATGTAATGTTAGTAAAAAATAATCATTATTTTTAAAAGAGTTAAAAAACTTTAAAACATTTTCATTTTTTTCAGCAATCTTTAAATTTTGTAATGTGGCATCTACAATAGTATTGCCAACAACAAAAATTTTATCTTCTTCAATACCTTCCTTTAATAAATTATTTTTAGCAAGTTCAGTTGGAGCAAATAGATAATCACTAATATGATCTGTTAATACTCTATTTATTTCTTCTGGCATATTTCTGTCAAAACTTCTTAATCCTGCCTCAACATGAGCAATTTTTATATTTAATTTTGAAGCGGCTAATGCTCCAGATAAAACTGTATTTGTATCCCCTTGAACTATAACAACATTAGGTTTTTCCTTTAAAAGAACTCTCTCAACTTTAATTAACATTTTCCCCGTCTGCTCTCCGTGAGTTCCAGAACCTATGCCCAAATTATATTTTGGTTTTGGTAAATTTAACTGTTCAAAAAATATTTTATCCATATTTTCAGAATAATGCTGGTTAGTATGTATTATACTCCAATCTATGTTAGTTTTATCTAAAACTCTAATTATTGGTGAGAGCTTTATAATCTCTGGCCTTGTCCCTAACACTATCGTAAATTTCATAGTATCAACTCTAATACTTAATAACTAAAAATTTGAATATTATAATTCAAATGTTAAATAAAAAATAAGAAAAATAAAATATATAAGGTTTTTTAAAATTAGTAAAATTAAAATTTGATGTAAAGATGAAAAAAAATAGGATAATAAAGAAAATTTAAGGTTTTTCAATTCTTATGGCTGTATTATTAACCCATTCAACGAATATTGGTTCATCTGGAATATCATCTAATTGTTTGAAGTATTCTACTGCTGCCTTTGTACCCCATCTATCAGAACCTGCTAAGAGAATAACTAAATGTCCATTTATTATTTGTTTTTCTATAACTCCTTTGTGTTTTCCTGGATAGTCATTAGTTACTTTGACTGGGAATAGCCACATATACTTCTTAGCTTCTGGATTCGCTATTGGCCCACCTATTATTATCATATCTCTATTTATTTCTATTGGTTTCTTTGTCAGGTTTATTTCATTTATAGCCTTGAGATATCTTGCTGATAAATTCAAATCAATCTCTGATCCTACTACTACTAATGAATTATGTACTATTTCTCTAATCTTTAACGATTTTATGTCTCTCGCTACATCTGGATATGGAATATTTGTTCCACCTGTTAAGATATATCCTCCTCCACTACTGTAGGTTGTTGTAGTTGTTACTGGTAGTGTTGCAGAAAGTTCTATATAAATTTCAGGATCTTTAAGTAAGGTTATTTCTAATATACCATCATTGAGTATTCTATACCATCCTATTTTACTGTTTATGTCATTTTCTTTTAGTGTTATGTTTTCAGTTCCATTATTTACAATGATATTTTCTACATTTAACTTACCAATAGGCATTCTTATGATTATGAATCCTTTGGATGTATTTTCTACTTTTAATTTTATAGTTGATATTAATTTATTGCCAATTTTCTTTGGCTCTTCTTTTGTTATATTTGTTATATTATATCCTACATATAATACTGGTTTAACATCTTTAACAATCATATCTAATGTTTCGTTAAATTTATTTTCATTATCTATATACTTAGTAATCTCATACAAGGTTTCAGCTTCATAATAAACTGATGTTATTGTTGATAATATATTGTCTGTAATATTTACTGAAATATTGTCACTAACTTTTGGTATTATTATTTCATCAGTTTTATTATCAATATTAATAGGCAAGATTGTTATATTAATGTTACCTGCAGACTCTAATTTAATATTATCAATATTTATTTTATCAAGCACATCTGCTTCAATTAGCAATCCTTTAAGAGCTTCTTTTAATTCCTTATTTAATATAGTATTATTAACAAATACCATTCTAAATCTATATCCGTCTTTGTCTGATAATATTATATTCTTTAAAATTGCTGAGTAATTGTCATTTTCATTAACTATTTTAAATGTTATATTTGCTATTTTAAAGGTTCCTGATGCTGTGAAATTGAATCCCATAAACATTAACTCATTATTGTTTATAGTATAGTTCGTACAGGACTCTGGTCCAAGTAGTTGTATATTTTCAATTTTTAAGTTTTTAAGAATTAAGATACCTTCATAACCTCCACAAGGTCTTTTGTTTTCAATACCTTTAACTTCTATTGTAGCATTAAATGTTCCATTTACTACTGGGGTTGTATTATATACTGAAACCCATACTGGAATTTCAATAACTTTTACTTCTTTAACAACTTTGTTATCACTTTCGTTTTCTTCTTTAATTACATTGTTTGGATGTACTACTGCAACTATTGTATATGTATGTATATCATTTGGAGTCCAATTGAAGGTTACTGTTTTAACCTGGCTAATATTTAGCCCATTAACAGTTACTTCTCCAATTTCTTCGGTATCTGCATACAATGCAACATTAAATGATTTATTTACATCTTGGTGTCCATTGTTTGTTATTGTAACATTTATTGTTGTTGGTACTCTATATATTGAAGGATTTGGAACACTCAGATTAACTATTTTAAGGTTTGGCCCTTGTACAATGATACTTAAATTGTTAGTAAATACCTTATGGAATTTATATCCATTTATATCAGAGACTACTACATCAGATAATCCAATATTTGTACTACCTACATCTATTGCTTTAAATTTAGCAGTAGCTATGACAATTGAATGGTTAATATTTCCATCCATTAACTTAAATAATACTTTTCCGTTTTCATATGTTACATTTTCTAAGAATGTTCCATTTACTTCAGAAGGTTTTATCATGAATGTGAAATTTATACACTCTACTACATTTGGATTATATGTTAAAACTCCTTGTATAGCCTTTGCAGGTCTTTCAGGAGTTATATTGTTTAGTGTAATATTTACTTCGAAGGTATATTCTGTTTTTGTTAAGTTTGTTGAAGATTCTAAATTTACACTAATTGGTAACTCAACAGCATATAAATTACAAACATATTTGTTATTATATTCGTTAACCTCTTTTACATTGTTGTTTGTATCAACTACAGCGACAAGTGTATAGTTTTTCTCTTCGGTAGGCATGAATGTAAAGTTTACTTCCTTAGTTTGATTCACATCTAATCCATTAACTATACATGAACCTACCTCAAATGTATCTGCATACAAGGTAACTGTGAAATTGTTTGTTACATTTCTCTCTCCTATATTCTTTATTACTACTGGAATAGTGTTGTTTTCATAAGCCTTTAAGGACACTGGAATAATTTTACAAACTAAATCTGGTCCAGGAATCACTATTTCAGTAGCGTTGGAAGTAATACCACTTACAAAACTACCATTTGTATCTTCCATATAGACATTATCTAATTTTACTGTTGTATTACCAACATTTATTACATTGTAAGTAATATCTATTGTGAAATTGTTAGATTGATTTATGTTATCTATTTCAAAGAAACCACTTGAACTGTTGAAGTAAACTGTTCCTACGTCTGATTTAACACTTATTGGTTTTAAGAAGTTTTTATCATATGATAAATATCCTTTAATTAACTTTACAGTTTCATTTTCTTTAGGAGATACAATTACTGGAATTGTTACATTGTCTCCAAGTTCTGCTTTTATAACTTTAGGAACTATTAAATCAGCAATAGGTTTTTCAATAATTTTAATATAAGCATTCTTTAAAGTTACATTTACTCCTATTTTACTGTAACTATATCCATCTGAAGTGGATACTACAGTATTTTGTAAAGAAACTGTTGCATTATCTGATACATTTACTGATTTAAACTTTAAAGTAGCGATTGTAAAGTTTCCAGATGGATAGTTACTCAACCATACTAATTTTATTGATATTGATCCATTTTCGACACTTACATTTTTTAAAGATGCAGTATTGGCTATATTACTTAAAATCACATCATTTTGACTTATATTTAGTACAGATGGGTTATAATAAATTACTGTCTCAAAACCTCCACAGTATCCAGAGTAATTTTCATAACCATTAGATATTGTTCCATTTGGGATATTTTCTACTTTCAATGTTAAATTAAAACTCTCTCCTAATGTAACTGTCAAATTTGATGGAACTAACTCTACAATTATATTTTCTCCATAAACTCCTGCTATAAAACTCAAAATTAAGATTGGTAATAATACCATCTTCCAGTTCATCGATACTCACCTTTTAAAAATTTATTAAAAGTTGAAAATAGGAGAGGAGAATATAGCGTGAGGATATTATTTTATCCTGCTGTATATGGTACTGCTGTATTATTATCTGGATAGTATCTTAAGAAGTAGTGAGTAGTTCTTCCTTTGAATAGCTCTGGATGGATGATTGTTGCTAAATCTTCTAATACTTGATCAGTATTCATTAATCCAAGTTGCCAGTAGTCGTCACTTATACAGAACAATCTTCCATCTCTAACTGCTTTGAAGTATTCATATCCAGGATCATCTTCTTTGAATGTTGTTAACCATGTAGTACTTGAAGGTACTACCCAAATATCTGCATTTTTTGCTCTCTCTGCGAAAGTTTCATAATCTATACATGCACTACCTGTTCCTGGAAGATCCTTGAATATATAATCTCCTCCACAGAACTCTATACCCTTAGCAACATATGACTGAGCTCTTGGAACATAAGTTCCTCCCCATTTTGGATAATTCTTACCCCAAGCCACTAATGGTCTTGTAGTACTTTTACTTACAATTCTTCTAACATTTAATGCATTCTTTTCAATTCTTGTGAAGTACTCTTTTGCTACATTTTCTTTATTATAGAATGCTGCAAACATTTTTACCCATTCACATCTTGCAAGATAGGAATCTTCTAAGTATTCAGCATCTGCAACATATGTTAAGTTTAACTCCTTACATTTTGCAATGATTGCATCTCCACTGTATCCTGGATAGACAAATATGACTTGTGGTGAAAGGTTAAGGATTAAGTCCCAATTAGGATTGTATGTTGAACCTACATCAATTATTGAACCATTTTCTAAACCTTCTTTGATATTATCAAAGTACCACTTATACATATGACCCCACATTATTCCCTTCACTGAGGCAATAACTGAACCATCATCGTTTAATGGTTCCATTAAGGCAATGTGTGTGGAACTCATTACTACAACTCTTTTTAATGGAACATTAATTACTTTATCGTATTTTCCTTCAGCCCATGCTGGAATTGGCTCACTTTCATTTTTTAGTAAGAATCTTTGTCCTGTGGCATCTACTAATATTTTGTATGCATATGGTTCTCCATTGTATGGATTGACGATATTTCCATTTTTATCATAGTAGGTTATTTTTAATAATTTGGCATAGTGAATTGGTGCACTTAACTGCTGTAAATGAACAAATAGATATACAACATCTGCAATATCTACGCTATCATCTGCGTTTAAGTCCCCATCATATACTGGAACATCATTTAAATGCTTAAACATGTATACAACGTCTGCGATATTTACTGAACCATCCTTGTTAATGTCTCCTAATCTATATTTATAGTCATCAACACTTTCTCCATACGCAGGGACTAATATTAAGAAAACGGTGAGTAATATATAGCCAATAATATTAATATTTTTCGACATCATATCACCATTTAATATTTATATAAGTTATTAATTAAGGATATTATGAAATTATATAAAAAATTCTTTAATTTGTATGTTATCAATGATGGATTATATATATTTTACGGTATTATTGCATGAGATTGTCAAGATAAGGATAAGAGGTAGTTATAGATGGAGGCGAAAGAATTAAGCCAGGAGATAATGGTAATAAATTTGAAATTATTAGGGAATCTATTATAGAAGGACTTAGTTTTTCGTTTAAGGAGGGAGAAGAAGCTTTCTACAC
>NZ_JACCLX010000010.1 GCF_024490875.1 Methanocaldococcus sp. | reverse complement strand
ATTAAGTCCCGAGTGTGGATAATATGCTTATATGAAAATCTATAAGGATAATATTACGAATATACTTCATAAATTTAAATTTTTTAATTTATCTATAATCTTTTAAGTATAAAAGAATAGCAAAATATCTTTTATTTCCTATTAAACTCATAAATTTCTATATTCACATCTTTTTTAAAAGTAATACTAACCCTCGGGAAAATCTCTATCTGAGTATTATAAAATCATAAAAATATCAAAAAAATATTATAACAATATGAAAAATTTTAAAATTATAATATTATTATAATAAAAATTTAAAATTTTTTATGATTTGATATTAACAAATCCCAAGAGTAAGTATTATTCATTATAAAAATTTGCAAATATTTATTTTATATATACTAATAATAAAGTATAATAGTGAAGAAAAATATGGTGAAGTTTAATGGAATTATTAGATTATTTAAAAAGAGATGAGATCCTTTTTTTATGTCATCATAATGCAGACCCTGATGCTATTGGGAGTTGTGTGGCATTAAAATATTTAGCATCTCAACTAAATCCAAATGGAAATTATAGAATTGTAGCAGATTCTGTTAGTAAAATCTCAAAGAATATTTTAAACGAAATTGGTGAAAGAGTTGATATAGAACTGTATCCCAAACTTCCACAAACTGTATTTATAGTTGATACTGCCTCAATAAATCAATTAAAAGTTAATTTTGATGAACTAAAAAATAAGGATGTTATTTTAATTGACCATCACAAAAAGACAGAGTTGGCTGATATTTGCAAATACTATATAATTAAAGAAGATTATCCTTCAACATCTGAGATCATAGCAGAGATTTTTAGAGAATTAAATATATTTCCTCCAAAAAATGTTAGAATAGCCTTGTTGTGTGGAATAGTTTATGATACTAAACATTTAAAGTTAGCAAATCCAAAAACATTTGAATTAATAAGTTACTTAATAAAAGATATAAGTTTTCAAAAAATTTTATCTCTTTTATCTCAAGAGAGTGATTATAGTAAAAGAACTGCCCATTTAAAGGCGTGTAGTAGAATGGAAATAAAAGAATTTGATAAAATTAAGATAGCCTTATCCTATGTTAGTTCTCATGAGGCTTCATGTGCTAAAACCATAGTAAGTATTGGTGCAGATATTGCCTTTGTTGTGGCGGTTAGAAAAAAAGAAGGGGAAATAAGGGTTAGTGCGAGATGTAGAAAGCATGTTTCTAAGTATGTGCATTTAGGAAATCTAATGGAAAAAATAGGTAAGGAGTTAGGAGGTAGTGGAGGAGGACATAGTGAAGCAGGAGGTTTAAATGCTCCTTATGATAAAAGTAAAAGTAAAGAAAAAGTTATAAAAGAAGTTTTAAATCTTTGCTATAAAAGATTTGTAGAGGAATACAAAAAAGCTAAGAATATCAATAAAAAAATAAAATAAGATTAATAATAAAAAATTAAAATTAAAACTTAGAATGTTACTACTCTATCACTTTCTTTAACAAATGCTACTAAATCATGCATAGTTCCTAATTTTACACCTTCAATTAAGTCCTCTTCTTTTAATCCTCTCGCTTTGGAACAAGGACCACATGCTTTAACTACTGCACCAAGTTCAATAGCATTTTTTAATAATTCTAAGTAATTAGGAACTTCTGAAGGATTTTGCTCTTTTTTAGCAACATATACACCATTTTCAAGTAAGAAAATATTTACCTCTATACCCTCCAACAAAGATGTTAAAGCAAATCTTAAAGCGGAATATGCTCTTTCTTTTCCATAAGGAGCCTCTGTAATAATTACCGTAAATTTCATTATCTCACCTTATTTATTTTCTTATAACTATTCTAAATCCATTTTCAGTTTCTTCATAACTAACTACTTTATAGCCATTATTTTCAGCAAATCTTTTAATGTTTTCCAATGCTGGTTTATAATCCCCTACAACTTCTAATTCCTCTCCTTCTTTTAGTTCTTCCAATGCTCTTTTTGTCTTTAAAACAGGAATTGGGCAAATGTCTCCAGTAACATCAAGTTTTTTCATAATATCACCATAAAGTTTTTACTAAAATTAACCAAAAATAGATATAAAAAATTAATCTAAAAGAAAATTAATCACATCTTAGTTATTAAATAATCTAATGAGTAAAATTACTAATTTAAAAGCATATTTAAATTTACATATTCTGTAAATTCTTTAAAAATTAAAATAAAATAGGTGCTACGGCAGAAACTATTATTAATCCTGCTAATATGTATCCTAAAACTTTTGATACTTCACTACCAGTATATGCTCTTGTTAGATCTCTTTTTAAATTTTTTAGTTCATCGTAATCATCTTCTTTTATCTGCATATATTGGAACTTTACATTCATAACCATCCCCTTCTTATGTTATTCTCAATTATGTTCAATTATATTGTTGAAAAAAGTAATATTTATACCTTTTTGCTCATGATAAATCATTATAAATGTTTTTAATGAAAAATAATGACAAATTTGTTTTAATTTATAACGATAAATAATGATAAATTTTAAAATTATAATCTTATTCTTTTGTTGAATACTCTTCCCTCGCTAAAAATTTTTATTTTTTGATTTAGAGGATTTTAATTAGTTATTTTTTAATTTTAAGGATTTTTATCAAATTTCGGAGGATCTTCTATTTTGATTAATTTGAGTATTTAATTTTATTAAATTATTGAGATTTTTGGAAGATTTTAT
>NZ_JACCLX010000009.1 GCF_024490875.1 Methanocaldococcus sp. | reverse complement strand
TAAAAATTTTTATGAAATTTCGAAGGGTCTTCTATTTTGATTAATTTGAATATTTAATTTTATTAAATTATTGAGATTTTTTGGAGATTTTTATAGTTTATTTTTATCTTTAATTTTCCTCGATAATTAGGTTAATATTAAAAATTTTAAGGATTTTTAAAGTAATTATTAAGAATAGAAAAATTTATATATAAGTTCGGAGGTATATAAATAACAAGGGTAATTGACCCTCCGAACTATAACCCCTATATAAAGGAGAATAATAAAGTAATTTTAGAAAATTATCTCTTCAAATTGTGTCCTGTTTAAAATCATGCCCCAAAGGGGATGGAAACATGGATGTATAATAGATGGCATAACAGGAATAAGAAGTGTTTAAAATCATGCCCCAAAGGGGATGGAAACATCTTTTTAGCTAAATTATTTCTATCGAAATCGTTCAGTTTAAAATCAGGCCCCAAAGGGGATAAAAGCATTTAAATTCTTTATTTTTTTAATAACATAAAATATTTATAAGTTTTTATATTCACATCTTTTTTAAGAGTAATAACGGCCCTCGGGAAAATCTCTATCTGAATATTACAAAATCATAAAAATACTAAAAAAATATTATAGTAATATGATAAATTCTAAAATCATAATATTATTATAATAAAAAACAGAATTTTCTTATGATATGATATTATCAAATCTCGAAAATGAATAATATGCTTATATGAAAATCTATAAGGATAATATTACGAATATATATCATAAATTTAAATTTTTTAATTTATCTATAATCTTTTAAGTATAAAAGAAGAGCAAAATATCTTTTATTTCCTATTAAACTCATAAATTTCTATATTCACATCTTTTTTAAAAGTAATAACGAACCTCGGGAAAATCTTGATCTGAATATTATAAAATCATATAAATGACAAAAAAATATTACAGTAATATAAAAAATTTTAAAATTGTAATATTATTATAATAAAAAACAAAATTTTTTTACGATTTGATATTATCAAGTCCCAAAAGTAAATATTATAAAAATATGAAAATTTGTAAAAATTATATTAATCTTTTAATCTCAAAATTGTCTAAAACAAATATCTCAAAGTTATGCTTTTTTGCCTTAGTGATGATTTTATCATTTGTCTCTAACAAACAGAATATTATTCTAACATTTCTATTTGTTGCAATTGGAAGATTTTTTAATTTATCTAAAACTTTTGCGATTTTTTCCATTTTTCTTAAAGCCCTCTTATTATTAGTTTCTATTTCAGCAATTATTAATTCTTTTTTATTTATAATAACTAAATCAGGTCTAAAACCTAAATTAGATATTTTAGTTCCAGAGGATTCAATATATTGACTACCTTGAAACATTTCCAATAACTTTTCCCTCATATAATTGTGATAAAAACCCTCTGAGCCAATCTTATCTGCATAAACAGCAATTTTTAAATTTTCTATTGCCTTTTCTATTGCTTTATTTTTCAACTCCCTATTTATCTCATTAAGCTCATCTATAATCTTTAATATCCTATCTTTAACCTTTAAAGTTTCATCTCTTTGCATTTTTTCACAATTTTATCTAACTCTATCAATGCCTGTATTGGAGTTAAGTTGTTAGTATTTATATTGGCAATTTCTTTCAATAAACTTTTTACACTGCCATTCATTTCTTTATTTAAATTTTCATAAACTTCATATGCTCTATCAACAACCTCCTTAGGTAAAACTAACTCAGCAATCTTTATTCCATAACTTTCTTTACTAACTCCTCTCCTAATCTTTCTATCAAACTCTAAGGTTTCTCCCTCTATAATTCTAAAATGATAATTCTTAACGCCTTCTAAGATACTTTCAAGTTCTGCCAGTTCATGATAGTGAGTAGCAAATAATGTTTTAGATCCTATTTTGTGTATGTATTCAACAATAGCCCACGCTAAGCTTGTCCCGTCTCTACTTCCAGTACTCTTCCCAACTTCATCCAATAGAATTAAACTTTTACTCGTTGCATTTTTTAGTATTTGCCCTACTTCTGCAATTTCAACCATAAAACTACTATAACCCCTTGTAATATCATCTACTGTTCCTATCCTTGTGAATATTCTATCTACTACTCCAATGACAGCATATTTTGCTGGAACAAAGCAACCAATTTGAGCCATTATAGTTATTAAGGCAGTCATTCTCAGATATGTTGATTTACCTGCCATATTAGGGCCAGTTATTAATATAATTCTACTATCCTTATTTAATGTAACATCGTTTGGGACAAATTTAGTATTAAGTTCAACAGTTGGATGCCTTCCATCTTTAATAATTATGTCATAACCGTTATTTACCTTAGGTTTAGTATAATTATACAATACAGAAACCTCAGCAAATGTTGCTAATACGTCTAACTCTGCTATTTTTAAGGCAACTTCTCTGATTTCATCAATTCTTTCGGCAATTTTATCTCTAATTTTTATAAAGAGTTCATACTCTAAATTTTTTATTTTTTCATCGCACGCCAAAATTTTATCTTCTATTGATTCCAATTCCTCTATTGTATATCTTTCAACATTTGATAGAGTTTGCTTTCTCTTATAATGTTTTGGAACTAACTTAATTTTTGACTTTGGAACTTCTATATAGTAGCCAATTACTGAATTATAGCCAACTTTTAATTTCTCTATTCCAGTATTTTTTCTTTCTCTCTCTTCAATCTCTTTAATAAACTTTTCGTGATTTTCTTTAAGTTCTCTCAACTCATCTAACTCTTCACAAAATCCATCTTTAATTATTCCTCCATCCTTTATACTTAAAGGAGGATTTTCAACAATAGCATTATATATAAGTTCTACAACATCATTTAATGTTTTTAATTCTTCAACTATTTTACTGAGTTTTTGAGAAGTAAAGTTAAAGTTTTTTATTTCTTCAACTGACTTTAAAGAATCTTTTAAAGCAACTAAATCCTTTGGAGTGGCTTTTTTATATTCTATTCTACTAACTATCCTCTCAAGGTCATAAACATCTTTTAAAATCTCCCTAAGATTCTGCCTTAAAAAACTTTTTTCATAAAGTTCTTCAACTGCCTCCAATCTTTTATCTATTTCATCAACATTTATTAAAGGTCTCTGAATCCATCTCTTTAACAATCTACTACCCATAGATGTTACTGTTTTATCTAAAACTTCAATTAAAGAACCTCTCTTACTACCATCAATTAAATTTTTGAAAATTTCAAGATTTTTTAAAGTTGTTGAATCTAAAATCATATACTCCTTACTGATATACTTTTGTAATCTCAATTTAATGTCTTTTACCAATAATGACTCAATAACATACTTTAAGGCGGAACCACACGCAAATATTGACTCTTTCTCTATATCAACATCATTTAAGTTTGTTATGCACTCTTTAAGAAGGTTAATACATTCCTCCTTATTATAATAATCAGAAGATAGTGGATGAACTACTGGAATGTTTTTCTTAATCTCCTCAATATTCTCAAAGTCTTTTGGAATTATACATTCAACAGGGGTGAATTTTAAAATTTCAGCAATAACTTCATCAAATGTATCTACGGTTGTAGTTAAAAACTCTCCAGTAGATACATCTATCAAGGCAATTCCATACTTGCAACCTTTATATATAGACATTAAATAGTTGTTCTCTTTAGACAATAATTCTTCCTCAATTAAAGTTCCAGGAGTTATTACTCTAACAACCTCTCTTTTAACTAAACCTTTAGCCTTTGAAGGGTCTTCAACCTGCTCACATATTGCCACCTTATAACCTCTCTCAATCAACCTCTTTATATATGGGAATACTGCATGATGAGGAACACCAGCCATTGGATGCTTTTTATCTCTTGATGTCAATACAATGCCAAGCTCTTTTGAAGCAATTTTAGCATCTTCATTGAATAATTCATAAAAATCTCCAACTCTAAAAAACAATAAAGCATCTTTGTATCTCTCCTTAATTCTATAATATTGCCTCATCATAGGTGTTAGATTTGCCATAATCATCACTTCATTATATTTATTATAATTTATTTAAATTTAATAATTAAAATTCTGTAAATTATATAAATCTAAATTTTTATCTTTTTAAATTCAAATAAAAATAAAGATATTTAAATATTATAATGTATCACAAAAGCAGGAATTCAAATAATCTATAATGCTATAATTAGTATATAATAGTTTCTTATGTGGGATATAAAATCTTCCAAATTTCACTATTCTATAATTTTTAAATTGATACCGTAATCTTTAAATATACTATTTTAAAATGTTATGTCTTATAAGAACTTTTATATTTTTTAACTATTTTGGAGGTGTTAATAATGGAAGAGAGAATATATACTATTCCATTGAGAGATGTTATAAACAAATCTGTTAGAACTAAAAGAGCCCCAAGAGCTATAAAGAAGATTAAGAGATTTTTAATGAGACATATGAAGGCAGAAATTGTTAAGATAGATAATGAATTAAATGAGAAGATTTGGGAGAGAGGTATTCAAAAACCTCCTGCAAGAGTTAGAGTAAAAGCAGTTAAAAAGGATAATGTAGTTATTGCTACTCTTGCAGAGTAAATTTATTTTTATTAAAAAGTGATAATTATGATAATAAGAAAATACTTTTCAGGAATTTCAACTATTGGAGTATTGGCAATGACTACTGAAGACATAACCTTATTACCAATATTTCTTGATAAAAATGATGTTAAAGAAGTTTCTGAAGTTTTAAAAACTAAATGTCTTCAAGTTAATATAGGAGGTAGTTCTCTACTTGGTTCTTTGTCAGTTGGAAATAAATATAGCCTATTATTACCAAAAATTATAGATGATGAAGAATTAAATATAATAAAAAATTTTTTAAAAGAAAATGATTTAGATTTGAATATTAAAATTATAAAATCAAAGAACACTGCCTTAGGCAATTTAATTTTAACTAATGATAATGGAGCATTAATTTCTCCAGAATTAAAAGAATTTAAAAGAGATATTGAAGATGCTTTAAATGTTGAAGTTGAAGTAGGAACTATTGCTGATCTTCCAACAGTTGGAAGTAATGCAGTAGTAACTAATAAAGGTTGTTTAACTCATCCATTGGTTGAAGATGAAGAACTTGAATTTTTAAAAAACTTATTTAAAGTTGAATACATAGGGAAAGGAACAGCAAATAAAGGAACTACATCTGTTGGTGCTTGTATAATTGCGAATTCTAAGGGAGCAATAGTTGGAGGAGACACTACTGGGCCAGAACTTTTGATAATTGAAGATGCCTTAGGATTAATTTAACTTTTTATTTTTGAGTAATTTCTGAATTTTTAATGATAATGATGCAAGTAAAACAAGGACTGGTATAAATTCTAATCTACCAACCCACATACCTATAATTCCTGCGATTTTTCCAATTGTAGGAGTTTTTAAGGTAACAACACCTAAAGACATTCCAATGTTTGAAACAAAAGAAACTGCATCAAATATAGATTTGTATGGACCATAACTTAAAAATATAAATATTAATGCTATAAAAAATGAGGTTATTCCATATAAAAAGCATATTACAAATGCTTCTCTAATTATTTTATAATTTAATTCAATATTATCAAGATGTTCATAAATTACTGCTGATTTTGGATATATAACCTCTTTTATTTCATAATACATTGTTTTTAATATAACTAAAAATCTAATTATCTTAACTCCTCCAGTTGTAGTTCCTGCTCCTCCCCCTATAAACATTAAAAATATAATTAAAAATAAAGAAAGATTTGATAAATTAGCAATATTGATAGTAGTAAATCCTGTAGAAGTCATAGCAGAAACTACTGTAAATAAAGAGTCGATTATAGATATATGGTCTTTTATAGAAATTATTATTGAGACAATGGTTATAACAATTATAGCATACTTAGTTTGAATATCATTAAAATACTTTCCAGTTAAGATCCTATGATGGATTGAGAATGATATAACCCCTCCAACCATCATTATCCATATCATAACAATTTTTGCTAAATCGTTGTATGGAAAACTGTAATTACTTACACTCATTCCCCCAGTACTAAGTCCAGTCATTGTTAAATTCATAGATTCCCAAAAACTTAACCCTGATAAATATAATAAGAGAATTCCTAAAATAGTATATAATGTATATATCCACACAATAGTTTTTATTGTGCTTATAGCACTTGGCATTATTCTATCTTGCCTTGCTTCAGAGGCATATAAAAGATAAGCAACAGTTCCAGATCTTGCTAAAACAAGGGCTGATAAAACTAAAATTCCAACCCCTCCAATCCACTGCTGAAAACTTCTCCAAAATAAAACAGATTTTGGTAAAACTTCAACATTTGGTATTAAGGTCATTCCTGTTGTAGTCCAGGCAGACATACTTTCATAAACTGCATCTACATAGGAAAAATATGGAATAGAAAGATATAAGGGGATAGCCCCAATTAAAGAGGCTATTAACCAGGCTAATGCAGATGCAATCATACTGTGATGTAATTTTAAATTTCTTGGCTTTGTAATTTTTTTCAATATGCAACCAAAAATAGTAAAAAATATTCCAGGAATTAAAAAATTAAAAATAGTATTTTCATTGTAATAAAATGCAATAATACAAGGAACCAATGTAAATAATCCTATAATAGCAATAATTCCACCCAATATATTTAATATTCCTTCAATATCTTTTTTATTTAAAATGTTCAATATTTCACCTTTTATTATTTATAAGGTATTTTCCTAATAGTTGTTTATTATATTTCAAATTATATTCTTTATGTTTTAACTCAAATAAAAAAATAAAAAAAGTATATATAATCCCTCTCTAAATATAGTTAAAAAGGTTGATAAGGTGAGAGTTTGTTTTTAAAGAAATTACTAAATGCTAAAATAGCATATACATTTGATGATGTTTTATTAGTTCCAAATGCTTCATGGGTAGAACCAAAGGACACTGATGTTTCTACAGATTTAGCAGGTTTAAAGTTAAATATACCTATACTATCTGCTGCTATGGATACAGTAACAGAAAAAGAGATGGCAATTGCTTTGGCGAGATTAGGAGGTTTGGGAGTTATTCATAGGAATATGTCAATTGAGGAACAAGTTCATCATGTTCATGCTGTAAAAAAGGCTGATGAAATTGTTGTCAAAGAAGTTATTACAGTTTCACCAGATGATACTATAAAAGATGTTATTGAAATTATGGATATATATTCAATTAGTGGTTTGCCAGTTGTTGATAATGAAGATAAATTAGTTGGAATAATAACACACAGAGATGTTAAGGCAATTGAGGATAAAGACAAAAAAGTTAAAGAAGTCATGACAAAAGATGTAGTTTGCGGCTCTGAAAATATTACAGAAGAGGAGGCTTTAGAGTTAATGTATTCTAATAGAGTTGAAAGATTACCAATAGTTGATGAAGAAAATAGATTGATAGGAATTATAACTTTAAGAGATATATTAAAAAGAAAAAAATATCCTAATGCCGCAAGAGACAAAAAAGGTAGATTGTTAGTTGCCGCCGCTTGTGGTCCTCATGATTTTGAAAGGGCTAAGGCATTAATAGAGGCAGAAGTTGATGCTATTGCTATTGACTGTGCCCATGCTCACAATATGAAAGTTGTTGAAAATGTTAAAAAGTTTAAAGAAATGTTAGAAGGAACTGATATAAAATTAATCGTTGGTAATATTGCCACTAAGGAGGCGGCTGAAGATTTAATTAAAGCAGGGGCTGACATTTTAAAAGTTGGTATAGGGCCGGGATCTATTTGCACAACAAGAGTTGTCGCTGGTGTAGGAGTTCCTCAATTAACTGCGGTTGCTGATGTATCTGATGTTGCTAAGGAATATAATATTCCAGTAATTGCAGATGGAGGAATAAGATACAGTGGAGATATAGCCAAAGCAATAGCTGTAGGAGCAGATGCCGTTATGCTCGGCTCTCTATTGGCTGGAACTGATGAAGCGCCTGGACAATTAATGGTTATTAACGGAAGGAAGTATAAGCAGTATAGAGGTATGGGTTCATTAGGGGCTATGACTGGTGGAGTAGGAGCTGGAGCAGATAGATACTTCCAATCTTCAAAGAGTCATATGAAGCATGTTAAATTAGTCCCAGAAGGTGTTGAGGGAGCAGTTCCATATAAAGGCCCTGTAAGTGAAGTAGTATTTCAATTAGTTGGTGGCTTAAAGGCATCAATGGGTTATTGTGGAGCTAAAAACATAAAAGAGATGCAAGAAAAGGCAAGATTTGTAATTATAACACCAAGTGGTCAAGTTGAAAGCCATCCACACAACATTATTATTACTAACGAGGCTCCAAACTATCCTTTAGGAAAATAGAAATTGTATATATAGGGGAAGAATTATGAAGCCAATATTAATATTTTTAGGAATTATTTTAATGTTTATCGGATTCTTTATTGTTACTTTGGGATTAATACTACCAAGTTCTCAGATACAAGAAAATCAGAATTATGAGAAATATAACGAATATAATAATGAAAATGAAAAAAGTAATGTTGAATATTCTGGAATTATAATGATAGGTCCAATACCAATAGTATTTGGTAATTCTCCAGGGTTAATTATACTCTCTATATTGATAACAATATTAATGATTGTCTGGATATTTTTATTTGCTTTTGGAATAAGAATAAAATAAAAATTTTTTATCTTACCTGAATACAGATTCCAGAAGGTATTTTTTCTAAACCTTCCTCAGTTCCTATGATTATTCCATCAAAGTCAATATCATAAACCTTTCCAGAAACTATTTTATTATTTGATAATAATATTTTAACATACTTTCCAAGAGTTATTGAATATTTTTTATATTTCTTTAATATTTCATAGTCATCTATCTCATTATTTGCAAGTTTTTTTAAGTAATTTTCAAACATTTGTAAGAAATCGCTAAATATTTTTAATCTATCAACATCTCCTCCAACAATTTCTTTTAAAGATACTGCTATCTCCCTAATTTCTTTCCTTATTGGATTATTTACATCTATTCCTACCCCTATAATCATATATTTGTCAGTGAGTTCTACTAATATTCCTCCAATTTTTTTATAATCTTTATTAACTTTAACAACGATATCATTTGGAAATTTTATTCCTATTTCAATATCTTTATCAACATATTTTTTTAAAGTTTCAACTATACATATTGGAACTAACAAATTTACAACCTTTGGATTGTATTCGTTAGGATCAATAACTATTGAGAAATACAACCCCCCTTCATCAGAGTACCAAACTCTTCCCCATCTACCTTTCCCACAACTTTGTTTATCTGCCAAGACAACAAAATTTTTCTTTTTTTCTTCAACTAATTTTTTAGCATATTCGTTAGTTGAATCTACTTCACTTAAATGTATTATTTCCATAGCTTTCCCTCAATTATTCTATAATTCTAATTCTATTTTAATAAAATATACTTTATAAATCTAACTGTTTTAAATTTAAAAATAGATACATACATTAATTAAAAATTTAATAAAGAAAAAAGTAAAAGATTTTAAATCATCTCAATAAATGCCTCTAATCTTGTTTTTAATTGCTCTCTATCACTTTCAGAGTAGTCAGTTTCAATTCTAATAACTGGAATGCCTTCTTTTTTAAGTTCTTCTTCAACTCTTGCTCCCTCTACATTGAAAGTGTGGCAATACTGTAAAGTGTAATATACTACTCCATCAACTTTCAACTCTTTGACTAATCTTTTAATATTCTCAATTCTCTCATCATTGTGGAACATACATGCACATGGTATTTTTAAGTATCTCTCTGCTATACTTTCAATAGTTGGTTCTTCAACTAAATTTTCAAAGAACCTTGTTCCTGTACAACTTTCCTCTCCTACAACAACTCCTCCAACTTCTTCAATTAATTCAACGATTTTTGTGTTTCCTGCGACCATTGGACAGCCAGTAATTAATATTCTTTTACCTTCATAACCTTCTCCTTTTTTAACTCTTTCTTCTAACTCTTTAATTAACTCCTCTAAAATTTCTATCGTATCATCAATATCCAACAAATATGCTAATTGGAATAACTTTAAAACATCAATTCCTTTTATTGGTGTTGGTTTATTTGCTCTTAACTCATATAATTTATAGAATAATTCTCTCATTCTATTTACTTTTTCAACACTTTCCTTTAATTTTTCTTCGGTAATTTTATTTCCAGTTACATTTTCAATTAATTCTTTTAGTTTTTTAACTTCCTCAATCCACAATTCTTTAGATTTTTCTGTTTTTATATATGGAAGTTGCATCACATGCATTTTAACCATTCTTTCCAATAACTCAAACATCTTTTTCTTACCATCACATGTAGTTTCCCCAATAATTATATCAGACGCTTCAAAGTATGGGCATGACTTTGCCTTCTTAAATCCATAGGATGATTTTATTAAAGGGCAGAGATTTCTTGGTAAGTCTTCCTCTGCAATTGGAATTGTGTCGTTTTTACCTCCACACAAACCAACTGGAATAGCATCTGCTGCTAATATTAACTCAATTGGAACAAACGCACAGAACATTCCAAAAACTTTTTTTCCTTCCTCTTTTTGTTTGTAAAGTTGTTCTTTTCTATTAGCAAATTTTTCTTTTAATTTTTTTATAGCATTTAATTCCATCATATCACCCAGATTATTAGATTTTTTAATAACATATTTTTGAAAATCATCAAAATTTTTTGAAACATAAGAATATAAAAACATTATCATTTAAAATTTTAATAATAATTTAGTGATTAGAATTTTTAATATCATTAAGTAAAAAAGATTTTACCTTAACAATCTTTCTAATTCTTTTAAAAATTTGTTGTATTTATTCATATTTACTGGAAAATCAAATTTTTTAATATGTATTTTGTTATCTTCTAACATTTTTAAAAATTCCTCCATTAAAATTCCACTTCCATCTATCAATCCCTCTTTTGTTACAGTTTTAAAAATTCCACATGTTGGGGAACCCTCTATCCCAATTAAAATAAATTTAAATTCCTCTTTGCTATATTCTTTTAAATATTTTATTATTGACTTTAAAACTTCCCTACAAAGCTTCCTATATTCATCAGTATCATATTCTTCCTTTGTTCTCCCCTTCCTATCTATTCCCAAAAACAACATCTCTGGGCATGGGAGTTGAATTATGGCATAATTTTTCTTTAAAAGCAATTCTATAATTTCATTAAATGCTCCCTCTGCTCTCTCTAAGCCATTAACAACACTATTCTGATTTAATATGCAGTGAGCGACAATAGCAATTTTCTTTCCTTTCATCTTTCCACCAAATATTTTAAAATCCCTTCCTATCCGCTTCCAATATAGCTCCAACACAGCAAACAATTTGAGGTTCTTTTGGAATTAAGATGTTTTTATTTGACTTTTTCTCTAACATCTCTACCAAAACTTTATTTTTAGCCACACCCCCACTAAATACAATATTGTTTATTCCCAATCTATTTATCATTGGGACGATTCTATTACAAATACTTTCATAAACTCCCATTAAAATATCTTCTTTTGGAGTTTTTTTAGATAATAAGGAGATGATTTCACTCTCTGCAAAGACGGCACACATTGAAGAAATTTTAGCAATTCTATCTGATTTATATTTATTTATATCATCATCAATTTTTAAAATCTCTATGCATTTTTCTAAAAATTTGCCAGTTCCAGCCGCACATTTATCAGATAGTATAAAATCTACAACATTTCCCTCTTTATCTATCTTTATAACCTTACTGTCCTGCCCTCCAATATCAACAACTCCATCAGCCTCCTTAAAGAAATAATTTGCTCCTCTACCTAATGCAATAACCTCTGGAACTACTCTATCAGCAAAAGTTATTTTATGCCTTCCATATCCTGTTGCAACTACTTTATCTATATTATATTTTTTTTCAAACTCATTAACCATCTTTAAAATATCTCTTTCATCAACAGCAACACCAATATTTTCTATTTTGTAATCCACTATTTTCTTATATTCCATTAAAACTAATTTTGTAGTGGTTGAACCTACATCTATCCCTAAAATGTTCATATTCTCACCAAATAATTAAATTATATAAAAACTAAAAATTTTTTAACAATAACCTCATTTATGGTTCATTGCATTGTTTTGATTATTTAACCTTTACTTTTAAAAAATTAATAACCTAGTGAGATAATGAAATCGTTAATTATTGACTGCTTAGCCTATATAGATGGAAAAAGAGTTTTAGCGAGAGATGTCATAGGAGCAGGACCGAGAACTGTTAAAGGAATTTTACAAAACGAAGGTATTAACGCCAAAATTATACCAATAGAAGATTTAAACATTAATGAAACTAAAAAATACGATGTAATTTTTATCAGTGCGATGACATCAGATTTTAAATGTATTAAAAGGTTAGTTGAAAAACTTAAATTAAAAACTAACAGTAAAATAATTATTGGAGGTCCAATAGCTAATGATTTATATCTTTTAGAAAAAATAGAGGGGGATATTAGCATAGTAGGAGAGGGAGAGATTACTATAAGAGAATTGATAAAAAAAGATTTTAATGCTGAAGGAGTTAAAGGAACTACATACTGGGATTATGATAATGATGAACTAAAAATAAATCCACTAAGAGAAATTTTAACTGATTTAAAATTAATTACACCATCAACTGAAATTAAAGATTACAAAAACTATTTTTCTGCAAGAGTATATGTGGAAGTTGTTAGAGGTTGTAGTAATTTTAAAAGACCCCTATTACTATGCACCAATAAAAAATGTAATTTATGTAAAAATGGAACATTAAAATGTCCTTTAAATATAAATCCGGGTTGTGGTTTCTGCTCTGTCCCATCAGTTTTTGGTTATGCAAGGAGTAGAGATGAAGAAGATATATTAATAGAGATAGAAGAGTTATTAAAAGAAGGGGTAAAAAAGATAGTTTTATCTGCTCCTGATTTTTTAGATTATAAGAGAGGGGAAAAGTTAATAAATCCATACTATCCAGAACCAAATTATGAGGCAATTGAGTCATTGTTATCTAAATGCAAAGAATTGGCTGATAAGTATAAGGCAAATATATTAGTTGAAAATATAAAGGCAAATTTATTTAATGAAAGAGTGGCAAAAATATTCAGTAAATATTTAAAAACTTCAATATATATTGGCTGTGAGAGTAGAGATGAAGAACATTGTAGATTGTTAGGACGCCCAACAACTCCGAACGATGTTTTTAAAGCTGTGAAATTAGCAAAAAAATATAATTTAAAGGTGCAAGTTTATTTTATTTACGGATTACCGGGAGAAACTGAAAGAACTGTAAAGAATACAATTAATTTTATGCACAAAATTAAAAATTACATTGATAAAATAACCGTCTATAAGTTTAGACCTCTTCCAATATCTGCATTTCAGAATTTTAAGCCGAACATTTCAAAGTATTCATTATTAATTAAAGAAACTGCCAACAAAATAAACTTAGAAATAAAGAAAAAATATATTGGAAAAATTTTGGAGGTTATAATATCAGAAAGGCACTTTAAAAACAAAAATGACGCTATTGGCTATCTCCCAGATAGTGGATTAATGGTTGTTGTTAAAAATGGATCTCAATATATTGGAAAAATAAAAAAAGTTAAAATAATTAAGGCATATAAAAAATATTTAGAAGGGATATTATGGGGGGATTAAATTGCTTCCTGTTTTATTATCTTTTGAAGGTAAAAAAATTGCTATATTTGGATGTGGAGAGGTTGGAAAACGGAGAGCAAAAAAAATATTAAAAAATGGGGGCATTGTTGATATTTATTCTAAGGAATTTGATGAAGAAATTTTAAAGTTAAAAGAAAATAATAAAAACTTGAAGTTAATTAAAATAGATATTAATAAATTAAGTGATGATGAACTAAAAAACATTATAAGTAATTATGACTTTATAGTTTCTGCTATAAACGATGAAATTAATAGAAGAATAGTTAAAATTTCTAAGGAGTTAAATAAGTTCGTAAATTCTTCAACAAATGTTGAAGGAGTTAATTTTATAATCCCTGCATACACAGAAGTGGATGAAGTAATATTTAGCATATACACGAAAGGAAAAAGCCCTCTAATTGCAAAAAATATAAGAATTTTCGTTGAAAATTATTTAAAATCAAAAGATATTGATTTAATAGCAAATATTAGAGAATTTTTAAAAGAAAATTATCCAAATCAAAAGGATAGAAAAAAAATATTAAAAATGATTTTTGAAGATGAAAGATTTAGAGAAGAACTAAAAAATTTGATAAAAAAGTGGGAACGGGAGAAAAATGATAATATTAAAGGCAGATTATAAAAAATACAATGTCTCTGAGTTAGAAAAACTTAGATTTGATGAAGAGGAATTTTATAAGATGTTTGACAACGCTATACTTTTACAAACCTGCAATAGGGTAGAATTAATTTTTGACGCTGACAGTTTAGATGAAATTAGAGGAATTGAAAATATTGATTTGGAGAAATTTGACATTCTATATGGAGATGAAGCAATAAAGCATATTTTTAGAGTAGCCTGTGGCTTAGAGTCAATGATTGTGGGAGAAGACCAAATATTAGGACAGTTGAAAAATGCATATCTAAAGGCAAAAGAGAAAGGAAAAATATCAAAAAAATTAGAGAAGATAATTTTAAAGGCAATTCATACTGGGCAAAGGGCGAGAGTAGAAACAAATATAAATAAGGGAGGAGTTTCAATTGGTTCTGCGGCTGTTGAACTGGCTGAAAAAATCTTTGGTTTAGAGGGAAAAAATGTTCTATTAATTGGAGCGGGAGAAATGGCTACCTTAGTTATTAAGGCGTTAAAAGAAAAGAATATTAAGGCGATAATTGTAGCAAACAGAACTTATGAAAAGGCTGAGAAATTGGCAAAAGAACTCGGAGGAATTGCCATAAATTTTGATAAATTGGAGGAGGCTTTGAGATATGCTGATATTGTCATCTCCGCCACTGGGGCTCCACATCCAATTTTAAATAAGGAGAGATTAAAAAACGCTGGAAAGACATTTATTATTGATATAGCGAATCCAAGGGATACAACAGATGACATCAGAGAACTACCAGATATATTTTTATTTACAATAGATGATTTAAGATTGGTGGCAGAGGAAAATCTAAAAAAGAGAAAGGATGAGATTCCAAAGGTAGAGTTAATTATTGAGGAAGAACTAAGAAATTTAAAGGAAATTCTCGACAAAATGAAATTTGAAAATGTAATACAACAATTTGGGCAGTATATTGAAAATATAAGAAAAAGAGAGGTGGAAAAGGCTTTAAAAATACTAAAAAATAAAAATAAGCCTGTTGATAAAGTATTAGATGACTTTTCAAAGGCTATGTGCAAAAAGATAATTTACGACTTAATAAAGATATTTGAAAATATTGAAGATGAAGAAATTTTTGAAAAGTTAGCAAAGCATTTAAAAAATGTTAATAACTGAAATTAATTTTATTTAACTCTTTTATCCATTCAATATTTCCCTTTAATACACATCTTGCAACAGACACAAGGTTAGAATATTTTAGCATCTCCAAGGCTTTATTTAGTGAATCTACTGAATTGTTTCCAATAATTATTTTATCTTTAAAATTCTCTGATAAGATTTTTAATGAGTTTAAATCTGCATATGGCTTTCCTGGATAAAAACAGTCAATGTGTAATCCATCAAAATAGTCTCTAACATAGTCTAAATTTTCTATTAATTTGCTTAAAGGAATATAATTTAATCTGATTTTTAAAAATATTGGTTTATTTAAATTATTCATTATGGATAAAAATTCTTTTAAAAGAGATTTGTTTCTCATTAACTCCTGCCCAATTCCTAATGAAGTTATCTCCTTCTGCCTACAATGGCAATTTAATTCTATAATATCAGCATATTTTGAGATAGTCAATAATCTATCATATGCTTCGTCTATATTGACAAATCTAACATTAACTGACACTAATGAATTACTATTTCTTGCCTTTTTTATTTCATTTATAATATAATCATTAAATTCATTCAAATCTATTATAAATTCTTTTCTTCCTCTTTTTTCCATTTTTATACTTGCCTCATAAGTTAAGGAATCTAAATTATATCCTCCAATTGTCACAATGCCAAACAAATCCTTAAATTGCATACAAAAATCTCCATCAGTAATTCCAGCCATTGGTGCTAAAACAACTTTTTTATTTAATTCAAGTAATATATCTTTATTCATTGTAATATTCACCTTTGTAATTCACATAACTTTTTAGTTGATAAATTTTGTTCTATAATATCTTCTTGTCTTAAAACGCATATATTTTTATTTACTAACTTCATTCTTATCTTTTCTAATCCAATGTCAGCCAAGTTTGAAGCATCCTCAGCAGTTTTTCCAATTCCAATTCCTGCCTTTAATTCAATATTGTATTTATTTTTAATTTTATCAAAAATTTTTAGGAAATCCTCTTCATCCATACCATTTGATGGAGCCATAAAGTTATCTCCACCTATAAAAAATAGTAAAGCCTTATGTTTTAATAGTTCCTCCATAAGATACAATTTAACCTTATTTACATTTAAATAAGTATCATAAGCACTAACAATGTCTGTAAAGGTTCCTGTAATGTTGTTTATGTCAATATGGGCTATTTGAACATATCCATCAACAACAAACTCATTGGCTACATCTAAAACCTCTTTTCTATTTTCATCCTGAGCACTTCCATACTCTTGTAATGTTTCTGTCGCCAACTTTTGAGCCTCATAGGGTGTTTCTGCTGATGCAATAGCCATACTAACAGTAAAAGGATACCTATTCCTTATACTCTCTTGAATTCTTTTGTGAGTAATTAAATCAATTCCATTTGTTATGGCAATTAAGTTGTCAAATCTTGTATAAAATACAAGTCCTTTATGTGCTCCAAACATAAGATTTAAATCTGCATATAATCTACTCTGTAATGCTTGCAAATCACTTTCTCTCCTTGGATTTGGAGTAACTGTCCAAGGTCCGTAATTGTCTATCTGAATAACGGTTATTTGAATCATTATCTCATCTCTCATAATATATTTGATAATAATAAAAATTTAAGTCAGTAACTTAATTATATCCTTTTCTAATTGTTAAATTGTAATTGATAAATTTATAAATAAAAATCTATAAGAATATTTTTGTTATTTTTGCACCTCAATAGATATAGCCTGATCTGGACACTGTAATATACATAAGTTACATAATGTGCATTTATCAGCATTTACAGGGATTGGAGGATAGACACCTCTTTTATTTAATTTTTTTGATTTTTCATAAACTTTTTTTGGACATACTACTATACAAATCTCGCAACCTTTACAAAAATCCTCGTTTATCTTTATATCCACCTTCATTTTTACCCTCCTTTAATTTTTTATATTTTCAAATAATATGGATGCAAATTACACACTTTTACACACAACTATATATAACTTTGTAGTTTTAATAAAGAACCTCTATGGCTTTATTATTTCTGTATCATCATGAGAGTAAGGAGGATAACTGCAACATAATATTTTTAATGGAACATTACCGATATTTTCAATTTTATGCGGGGTCTTTGGAGGAATAACTATAGCATCTCCTTTTTTGACTTCAAATTTTTCATTTCCCAAAGTTATCAATCCTCTACCCTCCAAAATGTAATATATTTCTTCTGAATTATGATGTCTATGTAGTAAAGTTTTAGAACCTACTGGAACTATAGCCTCTGCTAAACTTTGTTTTACATCTCCATGGGTATTTGGATGTATTAGTTCTCTAATTATTGAGCCATCCTTAGTAATGTATGGTTTAATTTTGTCATATTCACTTTTTATAATTTTCATAGTTATCATCTCAATTTTTATCAAATGAGCATATTTATAACTCTTATATTTCTCTTTATTAATGAATGCTTAATACGAATAACATATTTAAATATATAAATTATATTTAAGAATAAAAAAATTAGATTATGAGGAAGAATATAATTTTTCATAAGCCTTAACTAAGATCTCTCCTGCTTTTGTAATACTTTTTTTACCAAGGAATCCTAATGCTCTTAAAATAACAAGAGCTTTGTGAATTTCTTCATCACTTAAACTTAGATACTTCTTAATGAGTTTTACTTCATCCTCCTTATAACCTCTCTCTTCTCTACTTTCCTTCCAAATTTTATTAAATTTATCTAAATTATTGTAAATTACTTTTAATATGTTGAACGTTGTTGGAGTTATACCAAACTTTGTTGATAATAGTTCATTAATTTTTGCAGATTCTATTGCTGTCTTAACATCAGTTCCAAGGTCTGTAAGTTTTATAATTTTATTTTGTAATTCTACAATGAACCCTTTAGATTCTGCTTCTCCAATAGCCTTAATTATAGCCTTTTCATCTCCTCCTACAAGATCTTGGACTAATTTTATAACTTCATCTTTATGTATATATTTCCCCTTAGGAACTTTTAAAAGTATTGCAATATCATATTTAGTTAAATAGGGCTTTCTCTTAATACTCTTTGAGAATTTAATCATTGTATGTCCTTTTTGAGTAACTCCTTTTTTTATTAAACCTTCTTCTTTACCTGCTAAAACCCACTCAGCTATTGGAACATCTCCACTCAATGCATAAGTTATTGCCTTTATTCCCTCAGTTGTAACGACTCCTAACTCTACTATTGTTCTACCCCAGTTTGTAACCCAGTATGTATCTTTATTTTTCATAAACTTTCTTTCTATTAGTTCTTTAGATTCAAGAGTGTGCAAAATTTCTCCAAGATCTTCAACATCTACTCTTCTCTGAATTTCACTGTATGTTGGTAAGATATCGGGAGTATGTTTATTAATCTCCTCTAATTTAAGCAATCCTTCTAAAACCTTTATCTCATCGTCTAATACATAAATTGGCAATGTCTTTTTTTCAACAATTCCCATAGATTCATAAGTATCTATCATCGCATTACCTAATTCTGTAACTCCACTCTCATCATGGAAACCCATTTCATCAAGTTCTTTTGAAGTTCCTCCCGATCTTAATAATTCAATATCACTACCCTTTAAAATTAATGGTCTATTAAATACTTTAACATAAGACAATATTTTTAATGCTAAATCTGCTGTTTTTGTTGTTGTATATGCCTGCCCTCTTTCAGTTCTTGGAGATATATAGAGCATTCTCATTGCTTGGAGTGCATTAACAATATTATCTCCATATTCTACAGTGTTTTTGTGAGTAATCAACTCTTCTAATGTACTAATTTTAGGAATTTTATTTATAAAGTCAATAATTTCTTTTGTTAAGTATAGAACTGGATGTGTTTCTGTAAATATTTTTAGTATTTCTTTTCCAATTTCATTTAAATTTTCATTTTCATCTAACATCTGTCTTTCTTTCAGTAAAACTTTCCAATTTTCTGGAATGTAATTAGTTTCCTCAAATAGTTGTAATATCTTTATTATCTCAGTATCGACGAAAACATCTGGTAATTCTTCAATGTTTAATTTATCAACGATTTCCATAAGCTTTTTTCCAGCATCTGTAAATGTTATTTTTCCATCTTCTAATTCTACAAATCCTAAGATAAACAATTCAAGGATTCTACTTTTAAAGTCTTCTGGTAATTTCTTTCTAATTTCCTCTTGAACATCTGTTTTTTTCATTTCTCTTAAAATTTCAAGATGTCTCTTCTTTAAAAACATCATTTCACCTTAATTTTTTAAATTTACTTAAAATAGTGTTTTAAAATTTATTATAATATAAAATATATTTATGTTGTTAATACTATAAAAAATTTTCTTTAAATGTAAAATGTGATTATAGAAATATATGAATGAAAAGAAATAAAATAAAAAATAAGAAAATTTATTAAGTAGGTTAAAAATTTGACTAACATACTAATGATTATTACCAAAAAAATTATTTTTCTCCTCCACCATGCCTACTTTTTCTAGGTCTTATCTTTATTATTTTTAGAAATTCTTTTTCATCATCAATAAATACACATTCTCCTTTATTTAAATCTTTAATATACACTTTTAATTCTTTTCCCATATACTCCTGGTTAAGTTTATTTAATGCATTTATATCTTCCCTATTTGTTACTTTATGTGCAAAAATAATATCACACTGACTTAAAACCTCATTATCAATTGCTGAGGGTTGTTGAGTAGCTATGACTAAATTTAATCCTGGTTGTCTACCTTCTTTTGCCCATCTTATTAGTATTTCTTTTGACAATGTTGATTTTCCAGAAGGAATAAAATTATGGGCTTCATCTATAAATAACCAGACTTTTGGCATTTTTGATGGTAAATTTAACATTTCTTTTTTTCTTGATTTCAATCGTTGGTTAAATAAATATTTTGCAATTATCGATACAATTAAATCTCTCAATCCATATCTTCCACTTTCAATAACACTCAAATCAATAACATTTATTGTGTTTCTTTCAAAAATTTCTTCTATTGGTATATATTCATTTGAAAAAATACCCCATTTTTTTGCCATATTTAGACGGTTAATTAATGCTTCTTTTGTAGTTTCTTTAGATTTTGTGTCCCTTTCTACTTCATAAATAATATCATCAATTGTAAAAAAATCCTTCCCAATATTATCAATTGCTCTATATAACGCAATTCCCATCATTTCATTTATATTCAAATTAAATAAATCACACCAACCCTCAGCTGAAATATCAGAAGGATTTAATAAAAGTTTTTTGAATTCTACTCCTCTATTTTTCATTTCTCTTATAACATCTTCATCAAATCTTTTGTCTATTTCCCCAGGAACTATTAATTTTATAGAATATCTTTCTGGATATAAATCCCAATCCCAAAGGTTTTCTTCTTGTTCTTCGTTTGGTTCTACCATAGTCCAAAATATTCCCATCGGATCAATAATAATTTTTAAATAATCAGGATGTTTTTCTTGAAGTTCTTCAACTAAAACTCCCAATGTATAGCTTTTACCACTACCTCTTTTACCACAAATAAAAATTGCATGAGATTTTGAAGCATCAATATAAACCTCTTCACCTAACCTATCTTTTAGTTTTTCTCTCCCAATAAATAACATAACTACCCCTCAATTATAATTAAAGGCACAAAACACTCTTCAAATGATATATTCCCATGAGAACCTTTTTTATATTTTTTTGTAAAGTCCCACTTTATACCATGGTCAGCAGTAATTACTATGAGATAGGACTGATCAGTTTTATTTAGATGATCTATTAAGATATTTACATTCTCAAATATTTCTTTTATTCTATTAATTATGCTTTTTTTACTAACTTCTCTTAACTTATGTGCATCATCATCTAATCCAATCTTATAAATTTGAATATATTTTTTTAATAATTTATTTTCTGTGATGATGTTGTATATATCCTCATCATAATAAAAAATGTTCTTTTCACTTATGTATCTAAATAAAATGTCCGTTAATTTATTTTTTCTATTCCAATATGTTTGTCCATATCCTTTATATCCAAATTTATAAAGTTCCTTTGCGATAGGTATATCATTTTTTCCATAAACTATATTTTTAAGTCCATTTTCAGTTGTTGTTTTTCCATTAACAAATATAGGTTCAGCACTATAATTTATCTCTGCATTTATGTAATCCCAATAAGATAATCCATCAATAAGATACAAGATAACAGTTTTTGGGGTTTTAGTATTTACATAATTAATGATAAAATCCTTAATATCTTTTTGTGTCCTAACATATTTCTCAATTAAATGATATTTTTCATTAATAATTTTATTTAATTCTGGCGTAAAAGGATTATGATCTATTTCATAAATAGGTAGTCTATAGTCAAATTTATCAGTTATAACAAATTTTTTCTGAGGAAGTTTTTTATTTGGATTATCTACCATCGACCAAAAATCATTATAAGAGATGTCTTCAAAATCAAAAAATAGAAGAGAAAGTTTATGTTTTATTTTTAAGTAACATGGAGTCTTTATTTTTTCTATTTCTTCCTTACAATTATTTTTATATTCTCCTCCATATTCAATAGACATTTTAATGTCCCCTCAATAGACATATTTAGATGTTTTGCAAGTTCTTTAATTGAAATTTCACCATATTTATTTAATACTTCAATTATTCTCCTTTCTTCTTCTTTTAGCTTATCAGATTTATTTTTTTCAATAATTTCTCTCTTTATCTCTTTTCTAACTTTATCTATCTCCCCCCATATTTCAAGTATATTAGATTTCACTTCTTCAACAATATCTACTATGTTCTCGATATTATTTATAACATCAAGATCTATGCTGTTTAATTTATTTTCTATCTCATTTAGTGTTTTTAGATAGTTTTCATCATTGTCCAATTTTATTTCTACGTCTGTCTTTAATGATACTATGTAATCATATATTCTGTTTAGAACATAATCTTGAAGATACGTTCTTACATTTCTTACAAGATTTTGATATGCCGTCTCTTTATCTTCAATACTAAATGCTTCTCTGTATGAATATGAAGGGATATCCAACAATTTTAATGAATTAGATAAAAAGTTCATTTTTGTTTTTATTTCGTCTTGAATCCTATTAAATTCATTTCTTAAATTACTCTCTTTTTTCTTTATATTACTTTCAATTAATTCAATGTCTTTTTCAACATCTTTATCCATATACAGGTAGTTTTCACCATCCCTTGCAAAGTTAGTTATTATTTCATTTAATAATTCGTTGAATCTTTCATATTCTTTGTCAATATCAAGATATTCTTTATAAGTGTCTATTTTTTCATATAATTTTTCCAATTTTCTAAGAATAGCTAACCAGGATTTAAACTTATTATATTTCTCATTAATATCGACATATTCTTTTTTTAATTCATTCATTTTTTTATTAGCAGTTTTTAAAATCTCTGCTAGAGCTTCAAGATTCCTTGAAGATGTTATAATCTCTCTTAATTCTAATAACTCTTTTGATAGTATATTACATTTCTTTTTTGTTCTCATTAATAGTTCTTTTAGATGTTTTGATACATCACTTAATGCATAATGTGTCTTTGTAATATCCTCTTTTAAATCTTCTATTTTTCTTTTTAGTTCATCAGTTTTTTCTCTTGTTTTTAAGATTTCATTTAGTAATTCTTCCTTATTTTTAGTTATTTCATTTTTAATTATTTCGTAATAACCTCTTAAAGTTTTTTCCCAACTTTCTAAAAGTTCTAAGTCCTTGTATAATAAATCAGAATTTTTCTGATTCAGAATCTCTTCTTTTTTAGATAGATTTATAGGAATCTTTGGAATATCCTTTCCATATTTTTTATAGAGATTTACTACATCCTTTGCAAGTTTTTCAACCTCATCAAATTTATTTAAAACATCAGTATTTGTTATCTCCTCAAGCTTAAATATATAGTCTTTTTTAATTTCAATGTATCTTCTACTTTCAAGGATTTTTAAAATTTCTTCAACTTCTTCTCGAGTGTATCCTAAGGTCATTCCATAATTAATTATTTCATCAATATGTATTGGTTGCGTCCATTTTTCAATAAAATTTTTTAATATTTTTTCTTCAAGAGGATGTTTTTTTAATCTAACAACAATTTTATCTTTTTTACCCCACTCTTCTAAGTGTATTAAATCCTTCCATTTTCCGCTTTTACATTCTTCGTCAAATCCTGCAACACTTGGATTTTTACTACCAGTTAATTTAGAAACTAAGTTCTTTTTAGTAGTTTCAAATTTATCTCCTCTTCTCTTTGAAATTGGTAGAGATTCTAATAACATTCTATATCTCTCTAAATCTTTTTGCCAGTTTGTAGAATGAATTAATGTTTTATAATCTTTAAATTTATATTCACAGATTCTATTAAATATTTCTTCAACCATCTTTTCTGATCTTGCTTTTATCTCATGCTTTTCTGCTAATTCATCAGAAAACAAAAATCTTTTTAAATATTTTATAAGAATATCTCTTAGGAATTTAATCTCACCTTCATATTTTATATACTCTCCTTCTTTTTCTTTTAATTTACCAAAATAATCTAATAAACATAGCATAAACATAGGTGTAACTTCTTGTGGTTTAACATACTGTTGAAGTTTTTTTAACTCACCAGGTAAATTATTTTCTCCAACTCTTTTTAAAACATTAAATTTAAAAATTACCTCTCCTTTTTTGTAATTAATTATTAAATCACTATTGTCTATATTTTTATCTAATATAAATTTAAATTCAATATCTGATGAAATATCGCCTACTAAATTTTTAATAAACTCCAGATCTCTTTTTCCAGGTTCTTTCTTTAAAGAATATACACTAACTATTCTATTAGGATATTTCTTATTAAAAGTTCCAATTAATCGATGATAATATCCATAGTTTATAGGAATTCCTGGACTAAATGACCATCCTATAATTTGAGGACCTTTTCTTCTTGGAAAGATTTTAGGCAATAAATGATTTACAAATGCATCAATCATTTCATCTTCCCATGATTCATTAAATACATGTCTAAATTTTCTTATATGTTGTTCAACATAATCATTAGAACTCTCATCTAATAAACCCTTTAATGAATACCCTTCAATAGCATAAAGAATTTCAGTTCCATAGTAAGCATCTGAAAGTTCTTCAAACTCTTTATATAAACCATACTTTTTTATTATATCATCAGAAACTCCTCTTGGAAAGGCACCCAACAATTTAATAACTTTCCTTTTTTCTTCAGAATTAACCTTATTCAAAGATAAACCTTCATTTAAGGCATCTAAATATTTTTGTTGTATATATGCAATTTTGCCATTTAAGATATCGTCAACAAAATCAAATAGAGAATAGGGTTCTAATTTTTCTTTATATTTTATACAAGCACACTTAAATGCTCCAATAACCGTTCTTGGACCTTTACCTAAATCATCTCTTGAAGATATCTCACCAATACTTCTTAAACAATCCTTTGTTATAATATCATAAGGATTAAACCCTAAAAGTTCGCCATATTTTTTCCATAATTTTTCTGCAAAATCTACATTATATATATTTGCTAAATTTAAACAGAATCCATCTTTTCGTAATCTGTCAATTAAATCCCCAGCTCTTATGCTTAAATCTTCTAATTGATAATCAGGAATTATGAACAATATACCTAATCCTATATTACTAATACTAAGTTCAAAAATAAAGTTTCTTAAATCGTTAATAATTTCCATATTATTTATACCTTGCACTTCATCTACAAAAATTGCTAATCCGTCATAATGTTCTTTTATAAGATCATATATTTCCTTTAGAAAGTTCATTAGGTCTTTTGGAGTTATTGACATAATTAATTTACCTCTTTCTATGAAACTATTAATTATTCTTCTCGCTTCATCTTTTGTTAAGTGTTCTTTTTTTGCCAGTTCATCTATCTCTTTTTCTATACTTAATGTTTTATATTTTCTATAAATTTCTTCAATTTTTTCTACATATTCAGGATATATATGTTTATAAACATGTTTTGTCCATCCATAGACAGCATCCATTATTGTATCAAGTTTTCTATCAAACTTAAATGGTGGAACAGCTAATATATTATTATTTTTACAATATTCCCATAAACTTAGAGCTTTACTTGTCTTTCCATAACCATAAGGAGCGGAAATATATCCCTTAACAGTTTTTCCTTTTTTAATTTTTTTTACAAATCTACGATCAAATTCTTCATCATCAACTCTTATGTATGTTTTTAAATGTTTCTCATATTTATCTACGACTAAATCAGGATTATATATTAAACTTTCAGCTGATTGTGTATCAACTACAGGACTTTTATTTATTATATGTTCTAATACACTAATATCCATATATCCTCCCTCTAAAAATTTTCCATAAATCAATATTCGAATTTTGAATATTAACATTTATATTTTTTCCAATAATTGGAGATAAATTATTTAACACTTGTTTCACATCATATAAATTCAATTTTAACTCTACTCCATAATCTAAAATTTTCTCTTTTGAGATATATATTACTTTTTTTGCTTTTAGTGAAACCATTCTTCTAACTTCTCTCCAGTCATCTAAAGTTCCATTATCAATAATTGTATTTATATTTCTTGCATTATGATTTTTAAATATTTCTTCATTTTCAAAATATATAAAGTTGTTATCTTTTGCAAATACCCATCCTAAAAATGTTTTTCCAACCCCTTTTTTTCCATAAAGATTAATAACATCATCATAAATAAGAAATTCTTTCAATTTTTTATATGCTTTTTTTTGGTTATAAGTTAGCCAATCATATGAATAATTACTTTTGATATAATTTATTAAAGAAATATAATCCATAGTCTCCCCTATAACACATCTTCAAAAGTCCATGTTCTTTTTAATCGCACATACTTTCCAAACATTTTTATTGAAATCTCAACGAAGTCATAGATGAAATCAAGATCTTTCAAGAGATTATCTATCGTATTCTCTTCAATCAAACAAAACTTACAGAGTTCTTCAATTTTATTCTCATCTAAAAGCATTAATGAACCGTATTCCTCTCCCCACTGTTTTTTATATAGGTAATCAATACCCCATAATAATAGATGTGGCTGACAATAATCTCTGAGATTGAATACATTATTTTCATTAATTGGAGATGGATAAAGTGACTTAATGAAGTTCAAAGCTCCTATGACACTTTTTTGACTAAATGAAATGCTTCCTAACCCTTCTTCATAAGCCCTTTCTTTTACCTTTTGTTCAATATCTTGATAATTTACTTTTCTTTCAATGTATTCATTGTAAAGTATATCTATTACATTTCGGTATGACCATCCAATAGGCTCTTCTGATGAATACATTTTATAATGTAAATAATTGTTAAAGGTGATTTCATCCATTTCTAAAAGGAATTCAACTTCACTATCGGATATTATTTTATTTTTTATAATGTTATTAGCTCTAATAGTGCTTGCTTTAATATCGTCGGGTAAATCACAACCGTATTTAATATTCTCTAAAATTATCCTTATAATTTTGGGTTTTGCTGATTCTTGAATATGAAAACTACCTTTCATTTTTTCACCATATCATATAATACAATAATGTTATGTAACCATCTATTAATTTCATATTTTTTCAATTTATCTATTGGATTACAAAAATAGCACACATGTCCATTTCTTAATTCATCAAATTTATAGTCATAACCAATATAGTTTTTAGCTCGTCTTGAGCTTTTCCCCGTGATATTGATTGTTCGCTGATTCGGTAAAAATACATCCCCAAAGCCTCCAGCTTTTTTCCAACTACTGCTATCAAAACTATCTATATATTCCCTAATTTTATTTATAGAACTTGGACCCCCAATTCCAAAAGCATGTAATTCAAATCCATAATCTTTTGCTAATATTGATAAATATTTCAAATTTTCTAAACTTTCTTTAGTTAATCGGTTAATTTGATTATTTTTTCCACACGTCCCAAAACTTCCAAAACCTAATCGTCTAACATTTAAATCTGCATAATTTTTAACACAATAATATATCATCTCTTTATTAATTCCCTGAACTACAGGAACAAATTTTTTTTCTAGTTTTCCGTTAAACTCTTCAGCAAAACTCTTTGCAAAATAAACTGTCTCATAAACTTTTCCCCAAGCAGTCTCTACACTATCAGATGAAACTGGTGGAGAATCTGGTAAAACATACCACTCTCCCCATTTATTATGTTCATAAAATTTTCTCAAAAATGAAAATAGTTGATGTATTTCAAACTTCCCTTGTTGAACATAGTATCCTCCACTATCAAACATAACAGTTGTTTTATATTTTTTCTTTAAATTTTTGATTTCTTGAATAGTTCCTTCTGATGAAACTATCGGAGTAAAGATTACATTTTCAAATGCCCATTTTTTTGGCTCATGTTTCTTTAAAAGTTCAACCATTTTTCTAATTTGACCTGGTGAAATTGTCAATGATGCATAAAATTCTACCATATTCACCCCTCTAAATATTTAGCCATTAATACTAAATCCTTATTACCTCTTGTATGGTTTTTTAAAATACCTTCAATTATAAAACCATTTTTTATAAAAAATCTAAGCCCTCCTTCATTATCTTTAGGAACCTCGGCATATATTTTTTTCTTTTTTAATTTTTTAGCTTTTTTTTCCAAAAAGTCAATAAAGTATACACCAAGAGATTTATTTTTAAATTTTTTGTCTATTGCAATATAATTAATTTTTAGATAATTTGGTTTTTCTCCATAAACTACAACTCCAATCAAATTATTTTTATAGAAAATTCCTGCTACATTTATAGTTTTAGAAGTCGTAATCCATTGCTTTATTGATGATTTATAAACAAAGCCCCAAATATCTACATAACTTAACAATATCTCTTGAACCTTGTCAACATAATTAACATTATCAATATTTTTAACTATAATTTTATTTTTAATTTTTTCTATTTGTTTTGATGACTTTTTATTTTTGTTGTTACTTCCAATTAATTCAAATTTTTTATATAAATCATAAATTTCAAAGATTATTTTTTGTTGCGTATTCAAGCCCATATTTTCTCGCCCCTATTGCATTTATAAATTGTGGATTTTTAGGAACATAAATATCTTTTTCAGTAATTTCTTTAAAATATTTCACGAATGCCTTATTTTCTGCAACTCCTCCAATTAAAGCAATAGTGTCGCAGTCAAATGGGTTCATGTTATCTATTTTTTTTGCTATAGTGTAATTTACAGATGATATAATATCTTTGACGGAATATCCATTCACAAGATAGTTAATTATTTCAGAAATCGAAAAAACAGCACAAGTATTATTTAATTTTAATGGATTTTTTGAGTAATATTTTCCAAAGTTCTCTATAGGAACATCTAAATACATTGCTATAGTTTGCAAAAATAGTCCAGTACCAGCTCCACATTTATCATTCATTACAAACTCTAATGTTTTTGTATTTATTATCTTTGTATCTTGTCCTCCAACATCAATTATAACTTCAACTTCTTTATCAACACCGTATATAGCAGCAGTAATTTCAGTTATGTGATTTCTAAATCTCTTTCTAAAATATCCTGTTGCAAAAACATCTTTATCATTATATTTTTCTAATATTTCATTCAATTTAATTATGGGATATTTTTTAAAGCTTTTCCCATCTACAATTTTTATATTTGTTGAACCTACATCAATACCTATCATAACTATCCCAATAGCTCTATAAATGCTTCTACTCTTAACTTTGTTTGTTCTGGTGTTTTTTGGGGAATATCTCCTTCTATTGTTAGCATAGGATAATCAATAAATTCTCTAAGAATTTCATCTTCTAATTTATGGTGACAATTCATTTGGGTATAGTGAATTACACCATCAACTTTCCGTCTTTTTAATTCTTTCTTTATGATTTTTATTCTTTTAGTTATATGATTTGCAAAACTGTATGTAGAATAACTATTTACTATATTCTTTATTGAATCGCCTCCCATTCTTACAAATTCATAAGCAAGTTCATTATAAACACAATGTACATTTATTTCATTTAAGTATTCATAAAAATCACTAAAAATTGGTGGGATTCCTATTAAAGCAATCCTATGACTATATTCAATGTTTTCATCTTTGTTTAATATGTTATAGATTTCTTTTTTGTATGCATTTAAATCTCCTTTTAAATCACTTGCAGAAATTGTAATATAAAAGGTATCTTTTCCATTTATTTTATCTTTATAGCATAATTCATCTACTTTTTTCGCAAGTTTTTTTATTTGATAAACTTCTCTTAAAGTAGTTTTATCAATATTTCCACCTAAAAAATCAATAAGTTTTTTTATTTCATTTTTAAAATGTTTTTTATCCCCAAATTGATAAAAAAAATAATATGTTGGTATTTTTTTCTTTAGCTCTATTTTTTCGGCATCAACAAGAGAATTTTGACAATCTCCACCAGCAACAACAATTAACTTATCAATTTTAATTTCATCTTTTAAAATTAATTCTCTCCAAGTTGCAGTCCATGCGCATAGTTTATTTTTAGGATAAATTTTCGATTGTGGAACTAAATTATTTAGGTCTATAGATGTATGACCTGCAGAATAAATAATTTCTGGTGGTATTATAGCAGTAATTCCAATTTTCATAAATGCACACCTACTAAAATTATTAATAAAAAAATAGACAAATTAAAATAAAAAATTTTTACATTATTTCTTCCTCTTCCACATTCTTGGGTAAGTTCCTCTGTCCATATAAACTCTTTCCATATCCACAGCAACGCCTTTATCAGCCTTTAATATTTCTTTTGTGCTCATTAAAGCCTTTCCTACACCAATAGCTTCCCCTTTTAGAGTTTCAACTAAAACTGTCTCTCCCTTCCCAATACCTTTACTTAACTTAGAGATTCCTCTAACATAAACATCTGCTCCATGACAAATAGCATCTACTGCTGAATCTTTAACAACAACCTTCTTTAAATGCCTTAAACCATACTCCATAGGTTTAATTATTTTCCTTAACTCTTCCTCATCTCCATCCTCTTTCCAAAAATGATAAGCATCTAATAGATCATGTAAATATACAGCATCTTTTTCTTCAAAACATCCACTTTTAGTTCTCCTTAGTTCTTGCATATGTGCAGATGTCCCCAAAGCCTCTCCAAGATCTTCGCATAGCTTTCTTATATAAGTCCCAGATTGGCATTTAACTCTAAATAATACATCTCTCCCCTCTTTATCTAATAATTCTAATTCATAAATCTTCCTTATCCTTAATCTTCTTTTAACTGCCGCCTTTAATGGAGGTCTTTGGTAAATTTTGCCAGTGAATTCTTTAAATACTCTTAATATATCATCTTCTGAAGCATCTCTATGTAAATGCATCAAACAAACATACTCCTTTGGAGGTAAATGCCACATAGGAATTGTTTTTGTCGCTCTCTCTAATGCCACTGGCAAAACACCAGTAACCTTTGGATCTAATGTCCCACCATGTCCTGCCTTATTTAAATTCAATATTTTTTTTACCCAAGTAGAAACCTCGTGAGATGTTGGACCCCTCGGTTTATCTATTACAACTACTCCATACTTTATTAAATCCTCTATCTTTCTCTCATATGGATTAGAGCCATAATCCCAATTAGTTTCTGCCTCTTCTCTTACTATTAATTCATCCTCAATCTTTGTTTTTTTACTCAAAATCTCACCACTACTTATAACTCTTTACAAATTTAAAAAACCTTACAAATCCTACTAAGACACCAACTAATAAACCAATAACCACATAAACCATATTGTTAGTATCTTTTCCTATAATATAACCAACTATAATACCCATAACTATACAAAAGACAAATTCAAAGGCAATGTCTCTAAACTTCATAGTCATCAGTTATATTTATTATGGTTACTAATAAAATAATTTTATTGAATAAGAATCTATTGAAGATAATTTCCAAATATATTGATTTTTTGTTAAATTAGAAATAGATTTAAATTAATATTGAATTTAATAATTATAAAGGCGTCGATGATGAAAGTTACCCCCACTGACATTGATGAAGAAATCGGCACTAACTGAGACGCACCATTTTAAATAATGGTATATGGGAATTACCATGCTAATAGATGAGATTATAAATAATTTAAAAGAAAATGAATTCTTAAATTCATCTCTTTTAACTAAAAGTAATAAAAATAGAGTATATTATGCAGTAAGACAGCCAGATGGTAATATAAAGGTTGTTCTACCGTTTATTTTTAAAAATGAAAATTTTTTAAAACTTTCTGAATATATTGATGGAATTGAAGGATCTACTCAGAGAGTTATTGAAGAAATAAAACAAGAAATTATTAAAAAAAAGAGGTTTCTCCCATTAGCAGGTTATTTTGGTAGAATATATAAAGCGTTGTATGAGCCACTTACAGTAGTTAATTGCGACTTAAATTTAGGTTATGATTTGTGGAGAGTTGATAACTACAATTACATTGAAAAAGATAAAATATATTTACTTTTAAGAATGATTTTTAAAGAAAAAGATGCTAAATCTATTGCTAATCAAATAAATAATTTATGTATCGAACTAAATGAATTTATTAAAAACATTCCAATTAATTTATTAATAGAAGAGGCAAAAAATATAATAAATCAAAAATATCTTAGAAATCTTTTGGATAATCTTAATTTAGTGTGTTTTATTGGCAACAACTCAAAGCCAGCAAGAAAATATACTGAGGTTAGGAAGCATTACAGAATTGCTGGACCTAAGGAAGTAAATATTCCCTTCGAATGTCCTGAAGAATTAGAGCCAATAGAAATAGAGTTAAAATATGGAAAAAGAGTTAAAGGTTTAGGAATTAAAAAGAAGGAGATTTTTATAATTACTGGGAGAAATGCTCAGGGAAAAACTACCCTATTACAGGCAATTGAGAGTGGAATGGATGATCACTTAATTGGAGATGGAAGAGAATATATAATTACTACTAAAAGTTTATCTAAGGCATCTACTGGAAGTATGGAAATGTGTGGGCAGGATATAAGTTTATTTTTTCAAAAATTGCCACCAGGACTTAAAGGAAGTCCAAAATCAGTTTATGGAACTGCCTCTGGTTCAATGTATATGGCTTATCAAATACAGAGAGCAATAAAAAATAAAATTAAGGTTATATTAATTGATGAAGATAACTCTGCTGTAAATCTACTCGTTAGTGGAGTTTTAAGTAAGTGGTTTGAAGGAGTTAAATCTTTATCAGAAATAATTATGGAAGACAGAGAAAAGTTAGGAGATAGTTCATTTATAATTGTTACGAGTTCATTAGATTTATTAACTGCCTTGGGAGATAGAGCTATTTATTTAGAGAATCATAAAGCTCATTATCTTGATTTGGATTATTTTAGAGAGGAGTTAGGAAAATTTTATTTAGAGTTAGCAGCAAAAATCTTTAACTTAAAAAATAGATAAACAAAAAGTAAGGATTTAAATAACAAATAGATTTTTGGGATAATTATGGAAAAAGAGCGTAAGATAACACTGATAGGTAGTAGGTTAGCAAAAACTGGGAAGGAATTTATATACTTAGGAATGATTGAAGAATGTAATAACTGCAAGTTTAAAAGATTATGCCATGGAAACTTAGAAGTAGGAAGATTGTATAAAATAATTTCAGTTAGGTCAGCAAATCATCCTTGTCCAGTTCATGAGGATGGAGTTAAAGTAGTTGAAGTAGTTTTGGCAGATTTAACAATTATGGTAGAATCAAAAAAAGCTATTGAAGGGGTTATTTTAAACTACGAACCAATAAATTGCGATAATTTCAATTGTAAATATTATAATTTTTGCAAACCAGAATTCATAAAAGAAGGAGAAAAATTCAAAATAAAAAATGTTATAAATGAAAAAATCAACTGCCCTAATGGAAAATCATTAAAGAAGGCTGTAATTGAATTAATTGAAAGTAAAGAGTAAAATTTCTTACTCTTTTAAATATTTTTCTAAGTAATAATTAATTATTTCTTCCCCACTAAGATAAACTAAATTATGCTTTTCAGCATATTTTTTTGTTTCGTTTTTGCTCATAGCATTTCCGTCATCTCCTAACATTTCACATATCGTTGTTATAGGAATAAGATTAGCCATCTCTGCCAAGGCAACAGTCATCTCAGTATGCCCTCTTCTATTTTTTACTAAACCTTCTGATGCTCTCAACAAAATAACATGTCCTGGACTTCTAAATTCTTTACCAAAATCATTATATCTATTATCTTTAACTAATTCAGTTAATTTTTTTATAGTAAATGCTCTATCTTTGTCAGTAATTCCAGTAAATGTTTTTCTATGGTTTATAGTGATTGAAAACGACGATTTCTCATCATAAGGTATGTCATTTGGATATAACTCTTTCAAAACTTTAAATTTTTGAGAGGCAAACTCTAAAATATCGACCATAAAAGGTATTCCTAACTTGTTACATATATCTGGATGTATAGCAGTGCAAATTAAACCTCCAGCATCCTTTCTCATCCTTTTTATATGTTCTGGTGTTATAAATTGAGAGGCAACAACTAAATCTGTCTCTCCTTCTCTATCATCTGAGTCATAAACTAAAATAAATTCTCCTTTTTTTAAGGCATTTAATGCTTTTTCTACATTATTCATCTTTATCTCCCTTGATTAATATTTTTATAGTGTCTCCGTCTTTTAAATTAAATTTTTTTCTTAAATTTATTGGAGCAATTATTTCTATAATATCTTTACTATGATGTGTTTTTTTTGGACATACGATTGCTCCATATATTTTTTCATTATTTATTAATATAGTTACTGGCAATATTTTAACTCCAAAAAACTTTTTACCATTGTATTCAAAATCCTCTGTTTCAATATATTTAAATTTATTTATATTAAACTCATTGTCTATTTTTAAATTTAATGTTCCCTCATAAGGTTCGAAGTTTAAAATTTTTTTAAAAGATTCTTTATATTGTGGAATTGATAAAAAATATTTCCCTTCTCCAAATCCAGAGACAACTGTACCCTCTAAAATCATAAATTTCCACCTTTTGATTTATAGTTACCAATTAACTTTAAAGCCAATATCTCAGCCCAAGATGCCTCTATTATAACACTCAACAGTATTGTTAAAAAAGTTCCAATTAGTATAGTTCCAGCAATATCTATTGGGGTTATATATTTAGTTATCTCCTTTGGAATTTTATCTGCATTTTTTAAAATTTCTACTCCAACAGTTGCCGCCAATGCCGCTGGAACTACACCCCTCGGCCCCTCTAAGGCAAAGTATAACTTTTCTTTAATCGAATATTTTGTTCCAATTAAACCAATAAATACTCCAATAGGTCTAGCTATAAATATAGAACCTAAGGCAACTAATAAACCAGGAATTAGATAGTTTTTAAACATACTTAATTCAACACACGCTCCTAAGAATACAAATATAAATATCCTTGCTAATAAAGATAAATCGTCGCAAAATCTTACTATATTTTCATAACTTTCAAATATCTTCCTTCTAAATAAAACATCTCCTAAATATAGAGCCATTATTGCAATAGCCATATATCCACTAAATCCATAGCCAATAACATTGGGTAATAGTTCATCTCCAATATATAAAATAATCATAGCCCCACCAAGAACTAATGGGGCTACATATTCATGAAAATTACAATGCACAATAATTTTTTCGTATATTTTACCTAACATTAATCCTATGATAATTGCTCCAACAGATAGGGATAATATATCAATTACTGGATTTTTTATAGTTGATGAAACTCCAAGTAATCCTAAGACAACACTTGCAGAAACAATTCCTAAGGGGTCGTTAAATATACTCTCTGCCTCTAAGGTTATAGCAATTTCAGGATTTGTTTTTACCCTTGAAAATACTGGAATTAGTGTGGCTGGATCTGTTGGAGCACAAATTGCCCCAAATAAATACCCTACTGGAGATGTGTAAGGAAGATTTAAAACAATATTAAAAATTAATCCTGAAATAAACAGAGTAATTAAAAAAGTTATAGTATCTAAACGAATAATAGTATTTATTACTTTTTTTAATAAAGAAACTCTCATTGTGAATGCTCCTCCCAACAAAATAAATATTAAGCCGATAGGTCCAGCATATTCAAAAATCTCCATAGCAGATTCAGAAGGGATAATTTGTAAAAATGGTCCTATAATTAAACCTAACAGTAATAATAAAGGAATATCTGGGATTTTTAACTTTTCAGATATTTTTGCTACAAAAGCTCCTAATGCTAATGCTAACCCTAAATAACCTATAGCCATCATAAGTTCCATATTATCACATATTTAAAATTGTAGAATATTATAAAATCATTAAAATTAATAATTCATTTAAATGACATTTAATTTCTTTAAAAAAAGATAATTAAAATTATATAAATACTTTTATCATATATTAAGAAGCATATTTTAAAAAACTATAATTTTACTCTTCTGAGTAAGCCCTTACTTGTAATACTGCCTCATCTAATCCAGTTTTTTCAACTTCCTCTGGAACTCTTAAACCTATTGTTATATCTAATCCTTTATAAATTATGAATCCACCAACAATCGCTATTATTGATATAACAATTGCACCAATTATTTGGCCAATTAATGAAACATTTGCCCCAGATTTTAATAAGAATGGAATTCCTGCACAAATAACTCCAATAAAACCACTCATAGCATGAACTGGACCAATTGCACAGACATCATCTATTTTTAATTTTTCCTCTATAAATTTATATGTATATGGCTGTTGAAATCCTGCTATTAAACCTACTATAAATGCTCCTATTGGTGTAAATAAATCAACACCACTACAAACAGCCACTAAACCAGCACACATTCCATTTGCAGTATATAGTGGATCGTTTTTTGAACTTAACGCTCCTCCAATTATCCCCCCAGCAAGAGCCATAGTTGTAGCAATTCCTACACTTGCCAATGTTACACCATTACTAACTCCTGTTGCACTACCTATATTAAACCCATACCATCCAAATGCTAAAATAAATGCCCCTAAAACTGCTAAGGGTATATTATGCCCAGGAATTGCCTGAGGTTTTCCATTAATGTATTTTCCAATTCTTGGTCCTAAAACATATGCCGCCATTAATCCAACTAATCCTCCAAATAAATGAACTACACCACTACCTGCAAAGTCATGATAGTTTATTCCCAAATTAGCAAATCCTCCTCCCCATGCTAAGTGTTCAACAATTGGGTATAAAATTCCAGCAACTAACAATGCTCCAATAAAATATGGAAGAATTTTTATTCTTTCAGCAACACCACCAGTTATAATTGTAACCGCCGCAGCGGCAAACATTGCCATTTTTAAAAACCATGCTCCTAAGTAAGCATTAAAAGTTCCAGTAATTAGAGGCATTATATTTTCTAAACCATAAGAAATTCCATATCCAATAAAAAGATATGCAATAAATACAGCCGCTAAGTCTAACAATTTCAAAACACAGTGATACGCAACATTTTTAGCTCTAAACTGTCCAATCTCTAACGCAATAAACCCTGCCTTCATAAAAAATATCAACGATGCCGCCCACATAAAGAAGAACACATCAACACCACTCATAACATTCATAATTTTCACCTCAAAGTTTTAGTAGGAACAAACTTACCTTCCACCCTACTTCCTTATGCCTTTAAAAAACAAAAGTATTATAATTAAATATATATTTTACTACGGAAGGAAATTACCTTCCTTTGAGGAACAGGGATAAAAATAAAGATAAAGATAAATAATAAATAAAATAAAGTTAGAAAAATAAATTATAAAAAGTAAAAAGAAATAAAAGTAATGGAGGGGTAAAATGAAAAAGATAGAAGCAGTAATAAGACCAGAAAAATTGGAGATCGTTAAAAAAGCATTAGCAGATAATGGATTTTTAGGTATGACAGTTACAGAAGTTAAGGGTAGAGGAGTGCAAGGAGGAATTGTTGAAAGATACAGAGGAAGAGAGTATATTGTTGATTTATTACAAAAAGTTAAGATTGAATTAGTTATAAAAGATGAAGATGTTGAAAAAGTTATTGACATTATTTGTGAAAATGCAAGAACTGGTAACCCCGGAGATGGTAAAATCTTCGTAATACCTGTCGAAGATGTTGTTAGAGTTAGAACTGGCGAAAGAGGAGAAGATGCTTTATAACCTATTTTCTATTTTTATTTCTTTACTGTATAAGTGTTATTTTTGTTATTTTAATAATTTAAATGGTGATATAGTGATTGGTATAATTGGAGGTACTGGAATTAGTAGTATATTAAAAGGAAACAAAGAAGAGATAATAGAAACTAAATATGGAAAGGCAAAAGTTATGATCGAGAAAGAAAGTGATGTGGTTTTATTATTTAGGCATGGAGATAATCATAAAATTCCTCCACATAAAATAAATTATAGAGCAAACATTTACGCATTAAAAAAATTAGGTGTTGAGAGAATATTGGCAATAAATTCAGTTGGTTCTTTAAAAGAAGAGTTAAAGCCCGGAATGTTTTTTATTCCAAACGATTTTATTGAATTTACAAAGAAAAGAGAGGAAACTTTTTATGACGAGGGAAAAGTAGTTCATATAGATATGACAGAGCCATATTGCCCAGAACTTAGGAAAATTTTAAAAGATATTCTAAATAAAAATAATTTTGCCTATGGAGAAGGTATTTATGTTTGTACAGAAGGGCCAAGATTTGAAACTAAGAAAGAAATAGAAATTTATAAAAATTGGGGTGATGTTGTAGGAATGACTGGCTATCCAGAGGTTGTTTTAGCGAGAGAGTTAGAAATATGTTATGTATCTCTGTGTAATATTACAAACTATGCGTGTGGAATATCAAAAAATATCTTAACTGTTGATGAAGTCTTAGAAACTATAAAAGAAATGGAAGACAAAATTTTAAAAGTTGTTGAAGAATTTATAAATTATGATTTTGGAGAAAGAAACTGTATATGTAAAGAATCTCTAAAACATGCAATCATAGGATAATAATTTGGTGATAATTTGCTATCTAAAATTTTAAGTATTTTTAGTAGAAAAAATAATAAAAAAGATATTAAAAAATCCATAAATAATAAATCACATAAAATCATTGAAATTGATTATAATAAATGTAAAAATTGTTTGTCGTGTTATAGAGTATGTAAAAATAATGTCTTTGACATTGAAAATAATAGAATTGTTGTAAAAAATGAAAAAAATTGTACAAAATGTGGAGAATGTGTAAGAATATGTAGATATGGAGCTATAATCCTTTATAGATGATATATTAAAAAGGGAGAAACAATGAAATTAAACAAAATTATAAAAATTTATGAACTTGATGAAAAGGAAAGAGGAAATATATTAAATTTTTTAAAAGGAGAGATACTAAAAGGAAAAATTATTATCTGTGGAACGGATACATTATATGGAATATCTGCAAACGCGTTAGATGAAAAAGTAGTAAAAAAAGTTTATCAAATAAAAAAAAGAGATTTAAATAAGCCATTATCAATCTGCGTTAAAGATAAAGAAGATATTGAAAAATACGCATATGTAAATGATTTGGCTAAAAAGATAATTGATAATTTTTTACCAGGACCTTTAACTATAATTTTAAAGAAAAAAGATTTAATTCCAGATATAGTTTCTAAGGAATACATTGGAATAAGAGTTCCAGATGAACCAACAATTAGAGAGTTATCAATAGTTCCTTTAACAACAACATCAGCAAATATATCTGGAAAAGAGAGTCCTACATCTATGGAAGAGATAGATAAAGAAGTTTTAGATAAAGTAGATTATGTTGTAGATATTGGAAAGTGTAAGTATTCTAAGCCATCTACAATTATTAAAATAGAAGATAATAAAATAATACCAATTAGAGAGGGAGTTATAAAGATGTCTGAAATTTATGAAATTTTATAACAATATTTCTCATACTCAACATTGTTATTTTTAAATATACTTTCAACAGTGTTTAAAATCTCTCCATAACTATATTTTTTATTTAAATCTATATTATCCTTTAAAATTCTTCCAGCATCATCATCTCTTATATTTTTTATTAAAAATATTACAGAGCCATTTAATATTGTTGGATTTTTTAATATCTCATCTCTATCTCCATCTGTAATTCCCAAAATTTTTATTCCAAATCTTGATAATATATCTCCACATACTGTTGTAGTATCATCTCCTATTGTTATAGCACATATAACATCCTTATCTTTAATCATCTTTAAGACATCTTCCCCAGAGTGATTAACAAAAATAACATATCCTTCATTTAAATCTTTAATAACAATTTTTGGTTTTGTTGGATGTCTCCTTAAAATTCCAGTTTTTATTACAGCCTTTTTTAAATCAATATTTTTTAATTTATTTATTCCTTCTTTTTTTAATTCTCCTCCAATAATATCAACAATTTTTCCATTCTCAGAAACTAAAATAACTTCATTACTATTTGCTTTTCCTATAACGATACCATTAATCAATATCGATTCTCCAACATCTACACCATGAACTTTTCTATAAACTCTCTTCCCATTCTCCCAAATTTCTAATCCCTTACTTATACATCTTTCAATTCTCAGATTTAATTCTTTTGATAGATAGTTAGCAATATCTTTTACAATTTTTGAGCCATTATCATTCCAAATTATTATTGTTCCATCTTTTTCCCCAGGTCTTTCAATTTGAATAATTGGTTTATCTATATTTGCTCTTTCAACTACAATTTTTCCAAAAGTATGTCCAGTAATCTTTAACTTTCCATAGTTCATTAATATTAAAATATCACTGTCAGATAACTTCTTTAAAGATTGAGAAGGCATTAATTTTTCAGAAATGTCTATAATATCTTCCAATTCATTATCTATAACTGCCACTCTTCCCATTGTTCCTCCTAACTTAGCCTTAACTTCTCCAAATTTCTTTAATAAATTTATAATTTTTAATGCATATCCTCTATCAACAATCTCTGGACCATGAACAACAATCCCTATTTTCATTTAATTCACCATCTTATACTTCCATCTCCATAGTCCTTTTTTTATCCATTCTTCTCCTAAATTATTCTTTTTAGCATATTCTTTTAAAATATTTTCCCATTTTACCCATAACTCTGGAAATTCTTTTTTAATTTTATCCATTTCACCCATTTCCATAGCTGGACATATAAAACATCCGATTCTGTCGAAGCCTTTTTCATACAGTTTATTGTAAGGGGCATTTTCCTTTAACAAATATATCCAAACGTGTAAAGAACTCCAATGATATATCGGTAAAGCATTTATCTGTTTTTTAATGTAAGTATTTCTATAAATCATTCTTTTTTTTGCTCTACTAAAACTTTCATACTTTCTAATTCCAACAAATGCTAAAACATCATCTTTATAATTTTCTTCAATAAATTTTTTTAAAGGTTCCAATTTACAAATTTTAGAACACCATCTATCGTCTCTTGAAGGGATTCCGTATTCTTTAACTTTCTCCCAAAAATCTTCGCCTTTTAATCTTATAATTTTAATATTATAATATTTTTCTACTTCTTCAACATTTTTTAAAGTTTCCTCAAACTCTAAGCCAGTATCTATAAACATAACATCAATATTTTTTTCTAATGCTTTTAAAGTTAAAATTAATGTTGCTAAACTGTCCTTTCCGCCAGAAAACGCTACCATAACTGGCTTTTTTAATTTTTTATAGGTATTTTTTATAAATCCAATGGCATTTTTTTCATAGGATTCAATAACTCCTTTATTAGCCTCAACCATTATTTTAAATGCTTCCTCTAAACTGTTATAAATCTTTTTAGGTTCATAATTTTCATTATCAGATTTAATAAAAAATCGAACCTTAACAACTTTGCCTTTTTCCATCTCTTTAATTTTCTCAGAAGAAACTACTGATAAACCTACACCAACTACTCTGTTATTTTCATCTAATATAATAACATCATCTTTTTCTTCAATATCATTAGTAAATTCAACGATTCCGGGCTTTAAAATAGAACCTTTTCTATTTTTGAAAATATCAACGATATCGTTTTTTATTTTGACTATTTTTTTATATGCACTCTTTTCTATTAAATCTCTCGCTCCACTTAATTTTAATTTAATTTTCCATTTTTCTTTATTTTCATCAAAGTATAAGATATATTTAGCTTCTCCATCAACTATAACTTCATATGCCTCTTCATTTCCGGGCAGTTTATTTAATAAAATTATTTTCCCATTTAATACATTTTTTGCACCAAATTCTTCCTCAATGACTTTGTTTATAAAATCAATATCATACTGAAAACCTAATCTTGGATCTCCTGGGGGAGTTAGTTTCACATCCTTAGATTTAGAGCCACAAACTTCGCAAACTTTGCCCAATAATGGAACATTACAATTTTCACACCACTTCAAGTGAATCTTTCCAATGTATGTTTTCATAAGTATCACACTTGAGATTGTCAAGATAAGGATAAGAGGTAGTTATAGATGGAGGCGAAAGAATTAAGCCAGGAGATAATGGTAATAAATTTGGAATTATTAGGGAATCTATTATAGAAGGACTTAGTTTTTCGTTTAAGGAGGGAGAAGAAGCTTTCTACAC
>NZ_JACCLX010000008.1 GCF_024490875.1 Methanocaldococcus sp. | reverse complement strand
GATAACATCATGCCCTGCTTCCGCAAACTCTATTGCCATCCTCGCTCCTCCATATGGTGGCTCCCCACCAAATTTTTCTGGTAAATTTAACTGTTCTATATACAACTTCTGATTTCCTGCTCCATATACTGATACTTTCATATTTTCACCTATTTAGATATTTAAGATTAAGATTATAGTGATTTTGTCCCAAGACTAACTTTTATGTCTTTATGGTTTTTAATGAGAAAGAGAATAAAAATTATAGAAAAGGAAAATTTCATAAAAGTTAATCTTTTGTTATTATTTCAAATTCACAAACATCGTGACCTAAACCAAAACATTTTACTTCTTTAGCTAAAACATGTTTGTTCCACAGTTTTTCTAAAAATCCTGCTACAAGTCCTCCTTCGAAGTGGCAGACAGTTCTGCCAATATAGGGGATACCACTACATGTAACACATTCATAAATCCTTACAAAATTACCATCAACCTCAGGAATTCCAATTTTGCTTTTTTCAATCCAATCTAAAAAGTCATCGAGTTCGTCGAATTGTAGAGACATGCCTATATTCTTACCAGCGCGGTAGAGAATACCACCACTACATATTCCTATAACTTCTTCTAAGGTAAGATGTCTTATAACTCTTAATATAACCACAGAAGCTTCATTTCCTAATGTTGGTCTGTTAATTTTGGCAATGTCATCAATTTCTAATTTTTTAACATTTGAGTTATTTTGCATTTTTACACACCCCTATATAGATGTTATAGTATATAAATATTATTGCAAATTTTGATATCCATATTTAAAAATTAAGTAGATAACTATTAAATTTCTTAAACATATATTAAACATTGTATTCTATTATATATATTATATATGATTTATTTTATATATTTTTCGAGGTGACTATCTTGAAGAAATATAAAGATATATATCCAGATGAAAATGGAAAATTTGGTATATATGGAGGTAAATTTGTTCCAGAAACATTAATTCCTGCAATAACTGAATTAGAAAAAGCATTTAAAAGATTTTGGATAAACAATGAAGGAAACTTTAAAGAAGAGTATTATAGATTATTAAGGGACTATGTTGGAAGACCTACTCCATTATATTATGCTGAAAGATTTAGTGAAGAACTTGGCTGTAAAGTTTATTTAAAGAGAGAGGATTTAGCTCATTTAGGAGCACATAAAATAAACAATGCATTAGGTCAAGCATTATTGGCTAAAAAAATGGGTAAAAAGAGGGTTATTGCTGAAACTGGTGCTGGACAGCATGGAGTTGCTACTGCGGCGGCATGTGCTAAACTTGGATTAGAATGTGTTATATATATGGGAGCTAAAGATGTTGAAAGGCAAAAGTTAAATGTTTTTAGAATGGAACTAATGGGAGCAAAAGTAATTCCGGTATTTGGAGGTTCTCAAACATTAAAAGATGCTGTAAATGAGGCATTGAGAGATTGGACTACAAATGTTAGAACAACCTATTATTTACTTGGCTCAGCCTTAGGCCCACATCCATATCCAATGATGGTTAGAGAGTTTCAGAGAGTTATTGGAAAAGAGATTAAAGAACAGATATTAAAGAAAGAGGGAAGATTGCCAGATGTTATTATTGCCTGTGTTGGAGGAGGAAGTAATGCCATTGGAGCATTTTATGAGTTTTTAGATGATGATATTGAGTTATATGCTGTTGAGGCTGGAGGTAAGGGGATTGAGACAGGAATGCATGGAGCATCACTATGTGCTGGAGATGTTGGAGTTTTGCATGGCTCTAAGATTTATGTTAAGGAAGATGAATTTGGTCAGATTGAAGAGAGTTATAGTATTTCTGCTGGCTTAGATTATCCAGGGGTTGGTCCAGAACTTTCATTTTTAAAAGATGAAGATAGAATTAAACCAGTGTATGTAACAGATGATGAAGCATTGGAGGCCTTTCAAATACTTTGTAGATTAGAGGGAATTTTACCAGCATTAGAGAGTTCTCATGCATTGGCATATGCTATTAAGTTGGCAGATAAATTGGATAAAGATGATATTATGGTTATAAACTTATCTGGTAGAGGAGATAAAGATGTTCAAACAGTTGCTAAGGCATTAGGTAAAGAAATCTAAAAAATTTTTGAGGGAAATATTATGAAAATATCAGAGAAATTTGAAGAGTTAAAAAATAAAGGAGAGAAAGCATTTATAGCGTTTTATGTTGGAGGAGACCCAAACTTAGATATTTCAGAAAAGGCTTTAAGTGTTATATGTAAATATGCAGATATTGTTGAGATAGGAATTCCATTTTCTGATCCTGTTGCAGATGGAATTACAATACAGAAGGCAGATGTTAGAGCATTAAAAAGTGGAATGAATCCTTTAAAAGCATTTGAATTAGCAAAAAAATTGAATGAAAAATTTCCTAATGTTCCAAAGGTGTTTTTAACTTACTATAACATTATATTTAAAATGGGTGAGGAAAATTTTGTTAAAAAATGTAAAGAATCTAAAATTTCAGGAATTATAGTTCCAGATTTACCTATTGAAGAGGCAGACAGTTTATATAACTACTGTAAAAAGTTTGGAGTTGATTTAATATTTTTGATTGCACCAACAACTCCAGACGATAGATTAAAGAAAATCTTAGAGAAGTGCAGTGGATTTGTATATGTTGTTTCAGTAACAGGAACTACTGGAGCAAGAGAAAAAGTTGCAGAAGAAACTAAAGAATTAATTAAAAGAGTTAAAAAGTATTCAAAAATACCGGTTTGTGTAGGATTTGGTATTTCAAAGAGAGAGCATGTTGAAGAGATCTGTAAAATTGCTGATGGAGCAATTGTTGGAAGTGCTATCGTTAAAATTGTCGAGAAGTATGTGGATGAAAATGGAAAAATTAAAGATGAGAATAAATTTTTAAAAGAGTTAGAAGAGTTCGTTAAACATTTAAAAGAAGGAACTAAAATAAAATCTAAAACAAAAGAAAAGACAGTTATTAAGAATATTTAAGTAAAGAAATATCTGCATTTTCTAATAAAAGTAAAAAATAAATATTAGAAGGGAATATTTTCAAAGATGCATCATAATTATTTATCGCTATTTTATTTTAATCATCTATATTATTATTATAGATTTCATATTATAAAACATTAAGGGAGGAATGACCTTGAAAGTAACAGACCATGTATTAGTTCCAAAGCATGAAATAGTTCCAAAAGAAGAAGTTGAAGAGATTTTAAAAAGATATAATATTAAAATTCAACAATTACCTAAAATTTATGAGGACGATCCTGTTATTCAAGAAATTGGTGCCAAAGAAGGGGATGTAGTTAGAATAATTAGAAAAAGTCCTACTGCTGGGGTCTCTATAGCATATAGATTGGTTATTAAAAGGATTGTTTAAATAGGTGACAATTATGAGAGAATTAGTAGATGCCTATTTTAAAGAACATAGTTTAATTGAACATCAGATAGAATCATATAACGATTTTATAGAAAATAGATTACAAAAGATTATTGATGAAGTTGGATATATAGAAACTGAAATTCCTGGTGGTTATAAAGTTAAATTAGGTAAAATTAGAACTGGAAAACCGATAATTAAAGAGGCAGATGGTTCTACAAGAACTACAACTCCAATGGAAGCAAGGATTAGAGATTTAACCTATTCTGTTCCACTATACTTAGAGATGACTCCAATTATTGGAGAAGGAGAAAATGAGAAAGAGGACGAGACTGTTGAGGTTTATATTGGAGAACTTCCAGTAATGCTTGGATCTAAAATATGTCATCTATATGGAAAATCTCGAGAGGAGCTTATAGAGTTAGGAGAAGATCCAGAAGACCCTTTTGGATACTTTATAATTAATGGAACTGAAAAAGTTTTAATTACTCAGGAAGATTTAATTCCTAATAGGATATTATGTGAAAAATCTGAAAAAAGTGGAAAAATAATTGATGTTGCCAAAGTATTTTCAACAAGACATGGTTTTAGGGCATTATGTACTGTCGAGAGACATCCAGATGGTTTATTATACGCTACATTTCCAGGATTGCCAGGGCAGATACCATTAGTTATATTGATGAAAGCATTAGGAGCAGAGTCTGATAGGGATATTATTGAGGCAGTTGGTGATGAAAGATTTTTCATGGAACTCGTTCTAAATATTCAAGAAATTAGAGAAGAGTATAATATAAATACTTCCAAAGATGCCTTAGAATTCATTGGAAAAAAGGTTGCTCCTGGACAGTTAAAAGAGTATAGATTAAAAAGAGCAGAAACTGTTTTATGTAATTATTTACTCCCTCATTTAGGAGATTCCAAAGAAGATTTTCCAAAGAAAATTAGATTCTTAGGAATAATGGCAAGATCAGCCTTAGAATTATACTTTGGATATAGAGTAGAGGATGATAAAGATCATTATGCATATAAAAGAGCAAAGTTAGCAGGAGATTTAATGGAAGATCTGTTTAGATATGCCTTTAATCAACTTGTAAAGGATGTAAAGTACCAATTAGAGAGACAAACATTGAGAAACAAGAAGCCTTCAATTCAAGCCGCTGTAAGAAGTGATATATTAACTGAAAGAATTGTCCATGCCATGGCTACTGGAACTTGGGTTGGAGGAAAAACTGGGGTTAGCCAACTCTTAGATAGGACAAGTTACTTAGCAACAAATTCTCAATTAAGAAGAATTGTCTCTCCACTGTCAAGATCACAGCCACACTTTGAGGCGAGAGAATTACATGGAACTCACTGGGGTAAGATTTGTCCATCAGAAACTCCAGAAGGGCCTAACTGTGGTTTAGTTAAAAACTTTGCTATAATGTGTAAAGTAACAAGAGAAGAAGATGACAGTAAAATTATAGAATTGTTAAAATCCTTTGGAATTAAGTGTCAATACAGTGAATAAATCAGTTCTTTTTATCTCTTTAATTTTTCCATTCAAATATTTTATTAAATTGGAGTTATTACTTAGAATTTAAGCAAATAATAAAACCTAGGTGAAAAACTTGACTTCCAGAGAAGTTAATATTTATGTTAATGGAAAGTTAGTAGGAACTACTGACAAGCCAGAAGAGTTGGTTAATAGTATTAGAGAGGCACGAAGAAAGGGATTAATTCCACAATATACTACTGTTGTTTATTATGAAGAAAATAATGATATTTATATAAACACGGATGCTGGAAGAATTGTAAGACCTCTAATAGTTGTAGAAAATGGAAAACCAAAATTAACAAAGGAACATATTGAAAAATTAAAAAAAGGAGAAATTACATTTTCAGATTTGGTTAAAGAAGGAGTTATTGAATATTTAGATGCTGAAGAAGAAGAAAATGCATATATAGCAATATCTGAGGAAGAACTTACTGAGAAACACACTCACTTAGAGATCGATCCTCTGACAATATTGGGAATTGGGGCAGGAGTTGCTCCATATCCTGAGCATAATGCCGCTCCAAGAATTACAATGGCTGCAGCAATGGGTAAGCAGTCATTAGGTATTCCAATGAGTAATATAAAATGGAGATTAGATACAAGAGGGCATTATTTACATTATCTACAGGTGCCTATTGTTAGAACTAAGCATCAGGAAATTTTAGGTTTTGATAAAAGACCAGCAGGACAGAATTTTGTTGTAGCAATTATGAGTTACGAAGGATATAACATGGAGGATGCTATAGTATTTAACAAATCAGCAATTGATAGAGGATTAGGAAGAAGTACATTTTTCAGAACTTATGATGCCTGTGAGAGAAGATATCCTGGGGGACAAGTAGATAAAATCGAAATTCCTGACTCAAATGTTAGAGGTTACAGATCAGAAGAAGCTTATAAAAACTTAGAAGAGGATGGTATTGCCGCTGTAGAATCTCATGTAAAAAGTGGAGAGGTTATTGTTGGAAAAACTTCACCACCAAGATTCTTAGAAGAGCATGATATTTCTATTCAAGTAAAACCTCAAAGAAGAGATTCTTCAGTAGTTGTAAGACATGGAGAAGAAGGTTATGTTGATAAAGTAATATTGACTGAAACTAAAGAAGGGAATAGATTAGTTAAAGTTAAGGTTAGAGATTTGAGAATTCCTGAACTTGGAGATAAGTTTGCTTCAAGACATGGACAGAAAGGAGTTATGGGTTTGACAGTTCCACAGGAGGATTTACCATTTACAGAAAGTGGGATAGTTCCAGACATTATAATTAATCCGCACGCAATTCCTTCAAGAATGACTGTTGGGCAGTTATTAGAGATGCTTGGAGGTAAAGTAGGGGCTTTAGAGGGAAGAAGGATAGATGGGACAATATTCAGTGGAGAGGAAGAGTGGGATTTAAGAAAGGCTTTAGAGGCTTTAGGATTTAAAAATCATGGGAGAGAAGTAATGTATGATGGAAAAACTGGAAAAAAATTTGAAGTAGAAATTTACATTGGAATAGCATACTATCAAAAATTACACCACTTAGTAGCTGGAAAAATACACGCAAGAAGTAGAGGACCTGTTCAAGTATTAACAAGACAGCCAACAGAAGGTAGAGCAAGAGAGGGAGGTTTAAGATTTGGAGAGATGGAAAGAGATGTTTTAATAGGGCATGGAACTGCCATGTTACTTAAAGAGAGACTTATGGATGAATCAGATCCTTATGATGTTTGTATATGTTCAAAATGTGGAGATTTCGCAATATTAGATTATAGAAGAGGAATAAAATACTGTCCAATATGTGGTGAAATTGAAGATCTATATCACTCTAAAAAAATTCCATTTGTTAGAATTCCCTATGCATTCAAGTTATTGTTAGATGAATTAAAGAGTATGTGTATCCTTCCAAAGTTAAAAATTAAGGATAAAGTTGAGTTAGAAGATTTTAAAGAATTTTTTGAAAGGATAGAAAAAGAAAATCAAGAAGAGTAAGGCTAAATAACAATTAAAATATTAATTTACACACACATTTTTTATTAATCTTTTAAAATAATAATCACATTTATATCGGTGATTATCATGGAAAAATATGAAATTCCAAAAGAACTTGGAGAAATAATGTTTGGATTGTTGTCCCCAGATTACATTAGACAAATGTCAGTTGCTAAAATAATAACCCCAGATACATACGATGAAGATGGTTATCCAATTGAAGGAGGATTAATGGATCCAAGATTAGGAGTTATCGATCCCGGTTTAGTTTGTAAAACTTGTGGAGGAAGAATTGGAGAATGTCCTGGACATTTTGGGCATATAGAGTTAGCAAAACCCGTTATCCATATAGGATTTGCTAAAACCATATATAATATATTAAAGGCTGTATGTCCTCACTGTGGTAAAGTAGTAATTCCAGAAAATAAAAGAAAAGAAATATTAGAAAAAATGGAAAAATTGAAAAGAGATGGTGGAAATAAGTGGGAAGTTTGTGATGAAGTTTATAAGGAGGCTTCAAAGGTTACAATTTGTCCATACTGTGGAGAAGTTAAATATGACATAAAATATGAAAAGCCAACTACATACTATAAAATTGAAGATAAAGAAGAGAAAGTTTTAACTCCATCAGATGTTAGAGAAATCTTGGAAAAAATTCCAGATGAAGATTGTATATTATTAGGATTAAACCCAGAAACTACAAGGCCTGAATGGATGGTTTTAACTGTTCTCCCAGTACCACCTGTAACTGTTAGACCATCAATAACATTAGAAACTGGGGAGAGAAGTGAAGATGACTTAACACACAAATTAGTTGATATAATTAGAATTAACAACAGATTAGAAGAAAACATTGAAGGAGGGGCTCCTAATTTAATTATTGAGGATTTATGGAATCTCTTACAGTATCATGTTAATACATACTTCGATAATGAAGCCCCAGGAATCCCTCCTGCTAAGCATAGAAGTGGAAGACCATTGAAAACATTAGCTCAGAGATTAAAAGGTAAAGAAGGAAGATTTAGATATAACTTAGCAGGTAAAAGAGTTAATTTTTCAGCGAGAACTGTAATTTCTCCAGATCCATGTTTAAGTATCAACGAAGTTGGTGTTCCAGAAGTTATTGCTAAGGAATTAACTGTTCCAGAGAAAGTAACTAAATTTAATATAGAAAGAATTAAAAAGTTGTTGAAAAATGGTTCTAATAAGCATCCAGGAGTTAATTATGTAATTAGGAAAATGATAGGCAAAGATGGAAAAGAACATGAGTACAGGGTAAAAATAACTGAAAATAATAAAGATTTCTGGGTAGAGAATATAAGAGAAGGAGATGTAGTTGAAAGGCACTTAATGGATGGGGATATTGTATTATACAACAGACAGCCATCATTACACAGAATGTCTATAATGGGACATAAAGTTAGAGTCCTTCCATATAGAACATTCAGACATAATTTATGTGTCTGTCCTCCATATAACGCTGACTTTGATGGAGATGAAATGAATTTACATGTTCCTCAGTCTGAGGAAAGTAGAGCTGAAGCAGAGAGTTTAATGCTTGTAGAAAAACACATTCTATCTCCAAGATTTGGAGGACCAATAATTGGAGCAATACATGATTTTATCTCAGGAGCTTATATTTTAACTTCAAATTACTTTACGAAAGATGAGGCTACTTTAATATTAAGAAGTGGGGGAATAAAGGAGGAGTTATGGGAGCCAGATAAAATAGAAAATGGGGTTCCACTATATTCTGGTAAAAAGATATTTAGTAAAGCACTACCAAAGGGTTTGAATTTAAGATACAAAGCAAAAATATGTAGAAAATGTGATGTTTGTAAAAAAGAAAACTGTGAATATGACGCATATGTTGTTATAAAAGATGGTGAGTTAGTTAAAGGAGTTATCGACAAAAACGGTTACGGAGCAGAGGCTGGGTTGATATTACATACAATAGTTAAAGAATTTGGCCCAGAGGTTGGAAGAAAGTTTCTTGACTCTACAACAAAGATGGCTATAAGGGCAATAATGTTAAGAGGATTTACTACAGGTATTGACGATGAAGATCTACCAGAAGAGGCTTTAAAAGAAATTGAAAAAGTATTAGATGAAGCAGAGAAAAAAGTTAAAGAAATTATTGAAAAATATGAAAGAGGAGAACTTGAACTACTGCCAGGATTGGACTTAGAAGAATCAAGAGAGGCATATATAAACAATGTATTGAGAGAAGCAAGAGATAAAGCTGGTCAAATAGCTGAGAAATATTTAGGGATGGACAATCACGCAGTTATTATGGCTGTTACAGGGGCAAGAGGTAATATATTAAACATAACACAGATGGCGGCATGTTTGGGACAGCAGTCTGTTAGAGGAAGAAGAATATTTAGAGGATATAGAGGAAGAGTTCTACCTCACTTTGAAAAAGGTAGTTTAGACGCAAGATCTCACGGATTCGTTAGAAGTAGTTATAAAAAAGGTTTAAGTCCAACAGAATTCTTCTTCCACGCTATGGGAGGTAGAGAAGGTTTAGTCGATCAGGCAGTTAGAACTGCTCAATCTGGTTATATGCAGAGAAGATTAATTAATGCTTTACAAGATTTAAAAACTGAATTTGATGGTGTTGTTAGAGATTCAAGAGGAATAATAATTCAATTTAAGTATGGAGAAGATGGAGTAGATCCAATGCTCGCTGATAGAGGAAAGTCAGTAAATATTGACAGAATTATAGACAAAATTAAAATGAAATACAATAAATAATTATTTCCTTGCTATGCTTCATTATAATTAATTTTACTTTGATTAGGTGATACAAATGGACATGGAAGTTTTAAAACAAAAAATTGAAAGTTTAGACTTACCAAAGTCAGTAAAAGATGAGTTATTTGAAAAGTTATCTAAGGAAGATTTAGACGATCAAATTATAGAGGAAATCATTGAGGAAGTCGTTAAAGAATATAAAAAGGCTTTGATAGAACCTTATGAAGCTGTTGGAATTGTTGCCGCTCAATCTATTGGTGAGCCAGGAACTCAGATGTCTTTGCCATATGAAGAGAAGATTATAATAAAAGATGGGGAATTTATAAAGGCCGTTGAAATTGGTAAATTAGTAGATAAAATGATTGAAAAATTTGGATTTGAGAAAGTTGGAAATAGTGAGGTTTGCGATTTACCAATTGAGATTTATGCTTTAAGTTTAGATCAAGATGAAAAAGTGCATTGGAAGAGAATTATAAGCTGTATTAGACATAAAAATAATGGAAAATTAATTAAAATAAAAACAAGATCTGGAAGAGAGATTACAGCAACTCCTTACCATTCATTTGTTGTAAGAAGAGATAATAAAATAGTCCCAATTAAAGGATCTGACTTAAAGATTGGAGATAGAATTCCAGTAGTTAAATATATCCCCGCTAACTGTATTGAAACAATATGTGTTTCTGAATACATTTTAAATAATAATAGTTTAGACATTCCAAAAGAATTACCATTAACTTACGACTTTGGATACTTTATAGGAACTTATTTAGCAAAAGGTTCAGTATATGATGGATTTATTAAAATATCTTCCATTAACGAGAAAATTTTAGAAAATATAAAAATATTCTTAGATAAATTTAGTTTAAAGTATGAAATAAACGATAAAGATATTAAAATATATTCACAAGCATTAATAAAGTTATTATTAAACTTTGGATATAACTACAAAAAAATTCCTGACTTTGTATTTGGAGCAAATAAAGAATTTGTTAAAGGATTACTTAGAGGATACTTTGATGTAAATAGTATCATCGATAATAAGGAATTAAAGATATTCTCAAATTCAAAAGAATTGTTGGATGGATTAGCAGTATTGTTATCAAGATTTGGAGTATTTACAATAAAAAATAGAATAAAAGAAAATTATGCATTAACAGTTCCATGTGAATATTTAAAAATATTTGTTGATAAGATAGGAACAATTCAAAAAAGTGCAAAATTAAAAGATATAATAACTAAAACTAAAAAATACAAATCAATAGACATTATTCCATCATTCGGAAATGCTTTAAGTAAATTAGGAGAAAAAGTAGAATTTCCAAAAATAATATTAAGAAGATATGAAAAGAGGCAAGAAATTGAAAGAAACACTTTACAAAGATACTTAAATAGAATGAAGAAATTAGGATTAAAGAATGGATTGGATATTTCAACGTTAAAGGAGTATTGGTTATTGAAGAAATCTGTTGATAGTGATGTAATTTGGGATGAGATAGTTAAAATTGAAGAAGTAGATTATGATAAAGAATATGTTTATGACATAAGCGTTGAGGGATTAGAAACATTTACGACATTTGATTGTATAATAACTCACAACACTATGAGAACATTCCACTACGCAGGGGTTGCAGAACTTAACGTTACATTAGGTTTGCCAAGAATGATTGAAATTGTAGATGCGAGAAAAGAGCCTTCAACTCCAATAATGACAATCTATCTAAAAGAGGAGTATAAGAATAATAGAGAAAAAGCGGAAGAGATCGCAAAAGAGATTGAAAGTATAACCTTAGAAGGAATTGCCGATAGTATAAGTATAGATTTATGGACTCAATCTATAAAAGTTGAATTAGACGAAAATAAATTAGCAGAGAGAAATTTAACTTTAGATGATGTTATTGAGGCAATTAGGAAAAAATTAAAAGTAAAGATTGATGTTGAAGGATCTACATTATATTTAAAGGTAAAAACTCCTTCAATAAAATCTCTTAGAAAGAGATTACCAAAAGTTAAAAATATTCAATTAAAAGGAATCCCAGGAATTGAAAGAGTTTTAGTTAAAAAAGAAGGGGATGAATATGTTTTATATACACAGGGTTCAAATTTAAGAGAAGTATTTAAGATTGAAGGAGTAGATACGAGTAGAACTATTACTAATAATATAATTGAAATCCAAGAAGTGTTAGGTATTGAAGCAGCAAGAAATGCGATAATTAACGAAATGAAAAATACATTAGAACAACAAGGGTTAGAAGTTGATATAAGACATTTAATGATAGTGGCTGACATTATGACTGCTGATGGTGTTGTTAAACCAATAGGTAGGCATGGAGTTGCTGGAGAAAAAGGTTCTGTTCTTGCAAGGGCGGCATTCGAGGAGACAGTCAAACATCTATATTCTGCCGCAGAGAAGGGAGAAGTTGATAAATTAAAAGGAGTTATTGAAAATGTTATAGTAGGAAAACCAATATATATTGGAACTGGATGTGTAGAATTAGAGATTGATAGAGATTATGAAGAGGGTAAGTATAAAAATAATGAAAGTAATGAGGAGTAAAGTATTTATATTAAAAATTTATTTTTATATATATCTCTATTTTTATTAAGTCTTTAAATAAAATTTGGGGATGATGATACATCGATGTGCTGAATAAATGATGAGCACGCCCTTCTCTGACCTTTTATATAGTTTAACTCTTCAATTTGCTATTATTTACTATTCCAAAAAGTATATAAATATAGAGAAACTATTATTCGAAAACTAACATTATAAGACAATAACAGTAATAATGTTATAACCGGTAGGGATTAGGGCTTTCGCATAGCAATGTCTATTTTAAATTGCGGAAGTCCTAAGAAATCCCTCCGGAGTAAAAAATGAGAAGGAGGGAAAATATGGATGTAAATAGAGCAATTAGACTTGCAGTAGATACTGGTAAAGTAATTTTAGGTTCAAGAAGAACAATAAAATTTATTAAACACGGTGAAGGTAAGTTAGTTGTTATAGCTGGAAACATTCCTAAGGATTTAGAGGAAGATGTAAAATATTATGCTAAATTATCAAACATTCCTGTCTATCAACATAAAATAACATCATTAGAATTGGGGGCTGTATGTGGAAAACCTTTCCCAGTTGCTGCTCTTTTAGTTCTTGATGAAGGATTATCAAACATTATGGAGCTTGTAGAGAAAAAAGAAGGTGGTGAATAATGGCTAAGGTTAGATTAACTACAGAAGAAATTATGAAGATTGGATTTTTTGAAAAAATTGCTAATGTTCCAATACTTGATTGTATATTAAATGATGAAAGAGTAGCATTCATTGTAAAAGAAGGAGATATAGGAGCAGCAATTGGGAAAGGAGGAGAGAACGTTAAAGTTGCAGAAGAAAAATTTGGAAAGAAAGTTGATATAATTGAATACTCAGAAGATTGGAGAAAATTCATAAGAAATATTTTTGCTCCTATACCTTTAGAGGACGTTTGGATTAAAAGAGTAGGAAAAGATGTAGTAGCATTTATTAAAATAAATCCAAAAGTTAGAAGAGCAGTTTTTGGAGAAAAAGGTAAAAACTTAGAGAGAGCTTTAAATATTTTAAAAAGACATACTAAAATTACACAAATAAAAGTTATCGTTGAAAATCAGAAAATTAATAAAAAATTTAAAAGAAATTTTAATAAAAAAAGATTTCCTCAGTCACAGAAAAGTCTAAAAAAATCTAATGAACAATCATCAAATAAAAATATATCTAAAACTAATACTGAATAAATTTAAAAATATTAAAAGGTGACGATTATGAGTGGAAGTAAATCACCAAGAGGAGAATTTGCTGGAAGAAAGTTAAGATTAAAAAGAAAGTGGTGCAGATGGCACGATTACAATTATGTTAGAAGAGTTTTAAGGTTAAAAGAGAAGTATGATCCATTAGAAGGAGCACCAATGGCAAAAGGTATTGTTATTGAAAAGGTAGGATTAGAGGCAAAGCAGCCAAACTCCGGTATCAGAAAATGTGTAAGAGTCCAATTAATTAAAAATGGAAGAGTAGTTACTGCATTCTGTCCAGGAAATCATGCAATAAACTTCATTGATGAGCACGATGAGGTTATTATTGAAGGTATTGGTGGTCCTAAGGGGCCAAGAGCTAAAGGGGATATCCCAGGAGTTAAGTATAAAGTTATAATGGTTGGTAGAAACTCATTGAGAGAGTTAGTAAGAGGTAGACAAGAGAAAATTAAAAGATAAATTCTATAAAATCAAAGACTTTATTATTTTAAATGAGGTGATAACTTGGAACTCGATGAAATTAAGATATTTGGAAAGTGGAGTACTAAAGATGTTGTAGTTAGAGACCCTGGTTTAAGAAACTATATAAATTTAACACCAATCTATGTTCCACATACTGCTGGAAGATACACAAAAAGACAGTTTGAAAAAGCAAAGATGAATATTGTTGAAAGATTGGTAAATAAAGTTATGAGAAGAGAAGAAAACACTGGTAAAAAATTAAAAGCCTTAAAAATTGTTGAGGAAGCATTTGAAATTATTGAAAAAAGAACTAAACAAAATCCAATTCAAGTTTTAGTTGATGCCATAGAAAATGCTGGTCCAAGAGAAGATACTACAAGAATTTCCTATGGAGGTATTGTATATTTACAGTCAGTTGATTGTTCCTCATTAAGAAGAATTGATGTTGCTTTAAGAAACATTGCATTAGGGGCATATATGGCTGCTCATAAAAGTAAAAAACCTATTGAAGAAGCTTTAGCTGAAGAAATTATTGCAGCAGCAAGAGGAGATATTCAGAAAAGTTATGCAGTTAGAAAGAAAGAAGAAACAGAGAGAGTTGCTCAATCTGCAAGATAAATCCTTTAATAAATTTATTTATAACTTCTTTGTCACTAATAACCTTTTTATACTATTTTTATAATCTAACTAATAGATAATCTCAACAAATAATAAACTACTAAAAATAAAGGTGAAAAGTTATGGGAAAAAGAGCAAAAATGATTGCTAAAATTAAGGAATTGATGGAAAAGTATGATAGAATTAGAAACATTGGAATCTGTGCTCACATTGACCACGGTAAAACTACATTGTCAGATAACTTATTGGCTGGAGCAGGAATGATTTCAAAAGAATTGGCTGGGGAACAGTTGGCATTAGACTTTGATGAAGAAGAGGCTCAAAGAGGAATTACAATATTCGCAGCAAACGTTTCAATGGTTCACACTTATGAAGGAAAAGAGTATTTAATTAACTTAATTGATACTCCTGGACACGTTGATTTCGGTGGAGACGTTACAAGGGCTATGAGAGCAATTGATGGAGCAATTGTCGTAGTTTGTGCAGTAGAAGGAGTTATGCCACAAACAGAGACAGTATTAAGACAGGCATTAAGAGAGAGAGTTAAGCCAGTTTTATTCATAAACAAGGTAGATAGATTAATTAATGAGTTAAAATTAACACCTGAAGAATTACAAAACAGATTTATTAAGATTATCAATGACATTAACAACCTAATTAAGAAGATGGCTCCTGAGGAATTCAAGGATAAGTGGTTAGTAAGAGTTGAAGACGGTAGTGTTGCTTTTGGTTCAGCATATCACAACTGGGCAATTTCTGTACCATTTATGAAAAAGAGTGGAATAACATTTAAAGACATAATTAAATATTGTGAAGAAGACAGACAGAAAGAATTGGCTGAAAAAGCTCCATTACATGAAGTTGTTTTAGATATGGTTATTAAACACTTACCAAGCCCACCAGAGGCTCAGAAGTATAGAATTCCACACCTATGGAAAGGAGACTTAAATTCAGATGTTGGTAAGGCAATGCTTAACTGTGATCCAAATGGTCCATTAGCAGGGGTAATTACCAAAATTATCGTAGATAAACACGCAGGGGCTGTTTCTGTTTGTAGATTATTCAGTGGTAGAGTCAGACAGGGAGACGAAGTATATATGGTAAATAGCCAGCAAAAAGCAAAGATTCAGCAAGTTTCTGTCTTCATGGGTCCAGAGAGAATTCCAGTTGAAAGTATATCAGCAGGAAACATCTGTGCATTAGTTGGTTTAAAGGAGGCATCAGCAGGAGAAACAATCTGTTCTCCAGATAAAATTATAGAGCCATTTGAAGCAATAACCCACATAAGTGAGCCAGTTATTACAGTAGCTATTGAAGCAAAGAACACAAAAGATTTACCAAAATTAATTGAAGTTTTAAGACAAGTAGCAAGGGAAGACCCAACTGTCAGAGTTGAAATTAATGAAGAAACAGGAGAACACTTATTAAGTGGAATGGGAGAGTTACACATTGAAATTATAACAAAGCTTAAAATTGAGAGAGATGCAGGAATTCCTGTTGAAGTTGGACAACCAATAGTAGTTTATAGAGAAACAGTAACAGGAAAATCACCAATAGTTGAGAGTAAATCTCCAAACAAGCATAACAAACTATACTTCGTAGTTGAGCCATTAGAGGAGGGAGTATTACAAGCATATAAAGAAGGTAAAATACCAGATGTAGATACCAAGAGAAAGTTAGATGATAAAATTGTTCAAGAGTTAATCAAGGCTGGAATGGATCCAGAAGAGGCTAAAAGAGTAATGTGCATCTATGAAGGTAATGTCTTAGTAAATATGACAAGAGGTATTGTTCATTTAGATGAAGTTAAGGAATTAATTATTCAAGGATTCAAAGAGGCTATGAGAAATGGACCATTAGCTGGTGAAAAATGTCAAGGAGTTAAAGTTAAGTTAATAGATGCAGTATTACACGAGGATGCAATTCACAGAGGTCCAGCACAAATTATTCCAGCGGCAAGATTTGGTATCAGAGATGCAATGATGCAAGCAAATCCAGTATTGTTAGAGCCAATGCAATATGTATATATTAATACCCCACAGGACTATATGGGAGCTGCAATGAGAGAAATTAGCAATAGAAGAGGACAGATATTAGATATGGAACAGGAAGGAGATATGACAATAATTAAAGCTAAGTGTCCAGTTGCAGAGATGTTTGGATTTGCAGGGGCTATTAGAGGAGCTACCCAAGGAAGATGTCTATGGAGTATAGAGTTTGCAGGATATGAGAGAGTTCCAAGAGAAATGCAAGAGCAATTAATTAGACAGATTAGAGAAAGAAAAGGTCTTAAAACAGAGTAATTTTTAATATTTCTTTAAATAATATTTTTAAGATTTTATTATAACTAAACCAAAAGATATATATACCCCTTAACTAATATTTATATCACCACAAACCACAAATTGTGTATTCTTATTCCAACTTTGTTAAGTTAAACTTAACACCATTTTGGCAAAAAATAAAAGAAAAATTGGTGATAAAATATGGCAAAGCAAAAACCAGTATTAAATGTAGCATTTATTGGACACGTTGATGCAGGTAAGTCAACAACTGTTGGAAGATTATTATACGACAGTGGAGCAATTGATCCACAGTTATTAGAAAAATTAAGAAGAGAAGCTCAAGAAAGAGGTAAGGCAGGATTCGAGTTTGCTTATGTTATGGACAACTTAAAAGAAGAAAGAGAAAGAGGAGTTACAATTGATGTAGCTCACAAAAAATTCGAAACTAAAAAATATGAAATTACAATCGTTGATTGTCCAGGTCACAGAGACTTCATTAAAAACATGATTACAGGAGCTTCACAAGCTGATGCAGCAGTTTTAGTCGTTGATGTTAACGATGCTAAAACTGGAATTCAACCACAAACAAGAGAACACATGTTTTTAGCAAGAACATTAGGTATAAAACAAATTGTAGTTGCAATTAACAAAATGGATACAGTTAATTACAGTCAAGAAGAATACGAAAAAATGAAAAAAATGTTATCAGAGCAATTATTAAGAGTATTAGGATATAATCCAGATCAAATTGACTTTATTCCAACAGCAGCCTTAAAAGGAGACAACATTGTTAAGAGATCAGAAAACATGCCATGGTATAAAGGGCCTACATTAGTTGAGGCATTAGATAAGTTCCAACCACCAGAAAAACCTGTCAACTTACCATTAAGAATTCCAATTCAAGATGTCTATTCAATTACAGGAGTAGGAACTGTTCCAGTTGGAAGAGTAGAAACTGGTATTTTAAGACCAGGAGATAAAGTTGTATTCGAACCAGCTGGTGTCCAAGGAGAAGTTAAGTCTATTGAAATGCACCACGAGCCAATTCAGCAAGCAGAGCCTGGAGATAACATTGGATTTAACGTTAGAGGAGTTAGTAAGAAAGACATCAAAAGAGGAGACGTTTGCGGACATCCAGACAATCCGCCAACAGTTGCAGAGGAATTCACAGCTCAAATCGTTGTCTTACAACACCCAACTGCAATTACTGTTGGTTACACACCTGTCTTCCACGCACACACAGCACAAGTTGCATGTACATTCGTTGAGTTATTGAAGAAATTAGACCCAAGAACTGGACAAGTTATTGAAGAAAATCCACAGTTCTTAAAGACAGGTGATGCAGCAGTTGTTAGAATTAAACCAACAAAACCAATGGTTATTGAAAATGTCAGAGAAATTCCACAGTTAGGAAGATTCGCTATTAGAGATATGGGAATGACAATCGCTGCTGGTATGGCAATTGATGTTAAACCTAAGAACAAATAAATTTTTTAAACCTTTTTAATTAACTTTTTTTATTTTTTTTGTATTTTAAATTATTATAAAAGGGGATAATGTATGCAAAGAGCAAGAATTAAGTTATCCAGCACAGATCATGTAATTTTAGATGAAATATGTAGGCAAATAAAAGAGATTGCAGAGAAAACTGGAGTTGATATTTCAGGACCAATTCCATTACCTACAAAAGTATTAAAAGTTGTTACAAGAAAGAGTCCAGATGGAGAAGGATCATCAACTTTTGACAGATGGACTTTAAGAATCCATAAAAGATTGATTGACATTGATGCAGATGAAAGAGCTTTAAGACACATTATGAAAATAAAAATTCCTGACAATGTTCAAATAGAGATACAATTTAGATAAAACGGTCTTTTTTAAAATAATATAGTACCATAAGTCATTTTGCGTTGCAATCTGAAAAGTGAGGATTGCAATGACTTCTCTATTTTTCATACAGTTTTTTATACAATCTTACTCTTTCATTAATTTTCTTTTTTATTTCATCAACACCTATTCCTTTTTTTAATATCGCTGGAACTATAAATTTCCACTGATGCCAAGGAGGTTGGCATTTTAAATACTCGCAAATACTATCTAAAATTTCATCCCACTTTTCTTTTTTTATTTTGTCCATTTTATTGGCCACAAGAATAGGACTTATTTTTAAATCTGTTATAAAATCAAACATCTCTAAATCAATTGGAATCTCCCCTCTTTTATCCCATCTTTCCACTATTTCAATGAATGGTTTTGTATCTATTATTTGAACTGCTGCAGCTATTTCATCAGCATGATTTTCTATGTAATGAACAATCTCATCTTTAATTTTTTCTTGAACTTTTTTTGGAATTCCAGCCATATGTCCAAAGCCAGGCATATCAACCAATATATAATCTCCCATATCATACTCATTAATTTTTAATGTTACTCCTGGCTTTTTTCCTACTTTAACATCTTTTCTACCAGTAATTAATCGAACAAAAGTCGATTTTCCTACATTACTTCTACCAATAACTATAACTTTTGGTTTTTTCTTTTTTTCATATTTTTCTTTTAAATTTTTGTATTTTTCAAAAAAATTATTCATATCTATCCCTTTTTATTTAAATATTAAAATAGTTATATTAAAAATAGAATATACTAATGTCTATCTTGTGGAGTTTTAACTTCTTCAATAATTTTTTTACCTGCAACAACTTCATCTATACTATGTATTGTCCCACCTAATCTTTCAATAATTTCTTGAATCTCATCGAAATCTAAATTATTTCCTTCAATTGTTACTTTAACATTTTCAGTTTCTTTATCTATTTCATAAACAGTAATATTTACACCATCTATATTAGGGAGAGATGTTAATTGTAAAGCCATCTCTGTTATTTTCGGTTCGTGTGGCTTTAATATATCTAATACTATTCTCCTAATCCCGTTCAAATATATCCCTCTAAAATATTATTTTTGATGTTTTCTAAATTAATTATAGTTACAATATAGGTTATTTAAAATTATTGATAAGTTATTAATATGCTCATATTTTTAAATACATAAATTATTAAAAAATAAATGATAAGGTATTAATAATCCCTAAGTTAAATTATTTATTGCTATTAATAAAAAATAGATTAACATATATATGTTGGAGGGATAGCATGGAAATAAATGGAGTATATATTGAAGATACTTTTGCAGAAGCATTTCCAATATGGGTATCAAGAGTTTTAATAACAGCATCTACTAAAAGATGGGCAAAAATTGCCGCTACAGAAGCTACTGGTTTTGGATGTTCAGTTATTATGTGTCCAGCAGAAGCTGGAATTGAAAAATATGTTCCTCCATCAAAAACTCCAGATGGAAGACCAGGCTTTATAATACAAATCTGCCATCCTAAAAAATCAGAATTAGAACATCAAATGTTAGAAAGATTAGGACAGTGTGTTTTAACATGCCCAACAACAGCTATTTTTGATGCTATGGGTGACATGGCAGAGGATAAATTAAAAGTAGGATTTAAATTAAAGTTTTTCGGAGATGGTTATGAGAAGAAGGATGAATTGTATGGTAGAAAAGTATATAGAATACCAATTATGGGAGGGGAATTTATAACAGAAGCAAAATTTGGAGTTAAAAAAGGTGTGGCTGGAGGAAACTTCTTTATAATGGCTGACACTAACGCTACTGCTTTAATAGCAGCTGAGGCAGCAGTAAATGCTATTTCGTCAGTAAAGGGAGTTATAACTCCATTCCCCGGAGGAATTGTTGCATCAGGAAGTAAAGTAGGAGCAAGTAATCCAAAATATAAATTTATGGTTGCTACAACAAATCATAAAATGTGTCCAACATTAAAAAATGTTGTAGAAGATTCAGAAATTCCTGAAGATGTAAATGGAGTTTATGAAATAGTAATTGATGGTATTGATGAAGAATCAGTAAAAGAGGCTATGAAACAAGGTATATTAGCAGCTACAAGAGTTTCAGGAGTTAAAAAAATTACTGCTGGAAACTATGGAGGTAAATTAGGAAAATACCAAATAAAATTACATGAATTATTTGAGTAACTATATTTTTCTTTTTTAATTATCTTTTTTGAATAAAAATAAATATTTTATAATAACAAAAATTTAAAAATATTTATAACTGTTTATACTTATATGAGATATTACTTTAAATAAAACCATAGGAGGTTTTTGGTTTGAGACCAAAATATACATTAAGAAAAGAAATGATTGGTGAATTTACATTAAACAAATCTTTTAATACATATAGAGGGAAGGTTTTAAAGGCTGATTTTAATGGGCCATTAGAAGGAATCGTAATGAAAAATAAAAAAGATCATATCTATTTTTATCCCCTTTTAGCTTTGCATATGATAAGACCATTAAACTGTGTTCCAATAAATGTTATTCCTAAAACCTCTCTCCCTACAAATCCGAAAAATGTACATATTAAGGAAGCATTATCAAGAATTGTTGGTAGAACTGTAAAAGTTTATTATGAATCTCCAAAAACATCTTATTTAGGAAGATTATTAGGATTTACAAGGGGAGTTTTTTCATGGACTTTGGTTTTAGAGATACATGGAGACGTAGTTTTATTATTTAATCCAGATTACATTGTTTATTATGAAACTAAATGGAATTTTTTAAAAAATAATCCACCATACAAACCACCAAAGTTAATGAATCTTACAAAAACAGCAAACTATTTAAAAAGATGCTTATTAGAGGAGGTTACTATTGAGCCAGAGTATCCAAGAATAAACATTGAAGATAAAGTTTATGTTTATCCTTATGGAGTTATTTCTAAGGATGATTATTTAGGAAAGACTGTTGAAAATATATTAAGAGAAAAAGAGTTTTTAGTTTAAATTTAAATATATTTTAGTAATTGAATATATATACACAAAAATATAACCTTAAAATTACTTTTTTTACAAATTTTTAAAATTTAATTAAAAATAAGGTATAATTTATCTTTTTTTTATATAAAATATTGAAAATTTTCAGTTTATTTTTATACCGAAGAGTTTATATATAAGTAATCCTTATTTACACTAAAAAATCTTATGTCAATTATATATAATCGTTTATAAATTGAGAAAAATTTTTATTCTTGGAGGTGCATTGAATGGTTGGCGAGATAAATCCATTAAATGCATATTTTAAACTTCCAAATACAGTTTCTTTAGTTGCAGGTAGTAGCGAAGGAAAAACACCTTTAAATGCTTTTGATGGAGCTTTATTAAATGCTGGAATAGGAAATGTAAATTTAATTAGAATAAGTAGTATAATGCCACCGAATGCTGAAATAGTTCCATTACCTAAACTACCTATGGGAGCGTTAGTTCCTACGGCCTATGGGTATATTATTAGTGATGTCCCAGGAGAAACTATTTCAGCGGCTGTTAGTGTAGCAATTCCAAAAGATAAAAATCTATGTGGCCTAATAATGGAATTTGAAGGGAAATGTTCAAAAAAAGAGGCAGAAAAAACTGTTAAAGAAATGGCAAAAATAGGTTTCGAAATGAGAGGTTGGGAATTAGAGAGAATTGAATCTATTGCAGTTGAACACACAGTTGAAAAATTAGGATGTGCTTTTGCAGCAGCGGCATTATGGTATAAATAAAATTTAAATATTGTATTTAAATTTAATTTACTAATTAATAGTTATTAAAGATAATTTATAATTTAAAGAATTATATTTATTAAGAATCTAATTATTATAGGAGGTGAAAACAATGTTAAAATTCTTAGGAAAGCATTTAATATTAGAATTGTGGGGTTGCAATCCAGAGGCATTAGATGACATTGAGGGAATAGAAAAGATGTTAATTGATAGCGTAGAGGCTTGTGGAGCTACATTAATATGCGTAAAAACACACAAATTTTCCCCTCAAGGAGCTACTGGTGTAGCAGTTTTAGCAGAAAGTCACATATCAATACACACATGGCCAGAATTAGGATATGCGGCTATGGATATATTTACATGTGGAGAGCACGTAGAGCCAGCAAAGGCTATACCAATAATTAAAGAATTCTTAAAACCAAAGCATATTGAAATCTTAGACTTAAAGAGAGGCATAAGACTAAATGAAGGTGATTTAAAGTGAATAATCATAATAATTTTAAATGTCATATATGGTTTACAGAGTATCACAACAACAATATAGCTCTTTCTATTAGAGTAAAGGACATTTTATATATGGATAAATCCGAGTTTCAAGAAATTGAAATAATTGATACCTATGATTTTGGAAAAGTATTAATTTTGGATAATACATTTCAAACTACTGAAAGAGATGAATTTATATATCACGAATTAATTTCCCATATCCCTCTTTTTACTCATCCTAACCCTAAAAATGTCTTAGTTATCGGAGGAGGAGATGGAGGAACAGTTAGGGAAGTTGTTAAGCATAAATCAGTGGAATCTGTTGATTTTGTAGAATTAGATAGAAAGGTTATTGAGGCGTGTAAGAAATATATGCCAAAACTAAGTTGTGAAATGGATAATGAGAAGGTTAATATTATTATAACTGATGGAATTAAATATGTTGCTGAAACAGACAAAAAATATGATGTTATTATTATAGATTGTCCAGATCCTGTAGGACCTGCTAAGGGTTTATTTGAAAAAGAGTTCTATAAAAATGTATTTAAATGTTTAAATGATGAAGGAATTATGGTTCAACAATCTGAAAGCCCATTGTATAACTTAGATTTAATACAAAACATATGTAGATATTTAAAGGAGGCAGGATTTAAGATAATTATGCCTTACACATATCCAATGCCTACATATCCAAGTGGATTTTGGAGCTTTACATTGGCGTCTAAAAAATACAATCCATTAGATGTCGATGAGGAAAAAATTAGAGAATGTTTAAAAGATATAGAGACAAAATATTATGATGAAGAAGTTCATAAAGGTATTTTTTTAGCAACACCTAAGTTTTTAAAAAATGCTATTAAAAAAGTTCTTGAATAAATTTTATTTTTATACTTTAAAATCTTTAAGGGTGGTTTAATGAAAGAGTATTTTATTGATTTATCTAAATTTATGATGGCAAATAGTTCCTTTGAAGAATCTGATGGAGTTATATTTTCAGTTCCATATGATGGGACTACATCATTTAAGCCGGGAACAAGAGAAGGGGGAAATGCTATAAGAATATCTTCATGGGGATTAGAAACTTACAGTCCGATTTTAGATAGAGATTTATCTGAATTAAAATACTGCGATTTAAAAGATTTAGATTTATATGGAAATCAGGAAGAGATATTCAATACAGTTTATTCTGTATCAAAAGAAATATTAAAGGAAGGTAAAAAAATAATTGTCTTTGGTGGAGAGCATTCTATAACATATCCAATAGTTAAGGCAGTAAAAGATGTTTATAAAGATATTATTGTCATTCAATTCGATGCCCATTGTGATTTAAGAGATGAGTATTTAGGAAATAAACTATCTCATGCATGTGTTATGAGAAGAATTTATGAATTAACTAAAAATATCTTCCAATTTGGAATTAGAAGTGGAGATAGAGAAGAATGGGAATTTGCAAAAAAGAATAACATATACTTAAAAATGGATTTAATGAATAAAGATGACTTAAAATATATAATTGAATTAAATAAATTAATATATTTGACCATTGATATTGATGTTTTAGACCCTGCCTATGCTCCGGGAACGGGAACTCCTGAGCCATGTGGATTTACAACAAAAGAACTTTTAAACTCTTTATATTTATTAAAAAAGGTTAAAGATAAAATAGTAGGATTTGACATAGTTGAAGTTTCTCCTATCTACGATCCAGCAAACATTACAGCAATAACTGCCGCAAAAATAGTTAGGGAATTGATGTTAATGATTTTATGATACTTCTCCTTTAAGCATTGCAATTATAAATCTTGTCTCTGCCTTATCCAATTCTTTTAAATTGTTACCTTCAATTATAAATGTATTATTTACTTTCATTATAGTCGCTTTATTTTGTGTCTTTAAGATTTTTATAACCATTGTCTTATTGTTTTTCATTAAATATTCACTTTCATTTATTTTTAATTTATCAATTGATTTTTTACCATTGGCAAATATTGCCTTTACAGTTACTGTAGAGTTGGTTCTATTTAACTCAATAACAATATTATGAGGGTAAAATTGATTAAACCACTCTAATTTTGTTATTAAATCTACTATTGTCACTCCACCCTCGTCCATATTTAAACTCATGTTTCCGCAGATATATATTAGTTTTTTATTATGATAATAATTATAAATTTCTTTATCAGTAGTATTTATTAATTTTACTTCTTTTGCTTCTTCAATTGTAGCTCTTAAAGGAACTTTTACCATCGTCGATGTATTTCCATTAACAGAGACATTAATGTATATATAATTTTTATAATCATTCATATTAATACACATGGACATTGAAGTTATTAATATAATTGAAGTAAGTATTAACAAAAATTTTTTCATTCTTTCCCTCCTCTAAGATATGAATACAAATAATATAGAACTATAAATAAAACTACTATATACCAATATTCTTTAAGCCATATTGATAGATAGCCAATATAAGGAATTACTAATGGATGGCCATCTATAACAACAACTCTCTGCTTTATTTGATTAACATTAACAAGTTCAGGATCATTTATTGGATTATTATCCCCCTTTATTATAAAGTAAGTTTTATTATCAAAATTTACTTTCTCAATTACTCTATGAATTACTGGCATAGTGGGGCTTTTTGGAATGTATAACTCAACTATATTATAGATATCATTATTTGTTTTTAATTTACCTAAGTATTTTACTGTTATTTTATTATTGGTAGTCTCGTTAAAAATATACAAGGTTTTTATAGGATTTAATCCTAATTTATAATCTAAGTTGTACAATAAAGATTGATAATAGGGCCAATGAGCTTTATATACTACAATATCCCCAACTTTAACATCTTTTGGATTAAATTCAAAACCTGCATTTTCTACAACTACCAAGTCACCTCTTTTCATAATAGGATACATACTGTTAGATACAACAACATTTACGTGGCTCCATATTAAAAACAATACAATTAAAAATACTATCCACTCAGCAACATCCTTCTTACTAAATTTTAAGTTAATAATTCCACCCCTCTTTATTCAAAAATTTTTGGATTGATCTTTCTATTTTCATTTTGTAAAAGGGTAACTCTACTATCTTCGTTATCATCAATTAACTTATATGAACTATTTTCCTCTAAAATCTTTGATAATTTCAAAATTTCTTCATGTTGTAACATATTCTCCTTACTTAATCTTTTTTGTGAATAACCAACATGCATATATGACTTTAATTCAATAAAATGGACATTTGCCCTCTCATAGAGATCAACAAATTTTAAAATGTCATCGTTATAACCTCTAACCAATGTAGTTCTAATACATGTTCTTTTTTTCTCTTTTAAAATGTCTAAGGTATTTAAAATACTCCCCCAATACTCTTCTTTTCCTCTACATATTCTTCTATAACTTTCTAAATCATAGGCATCTAATGAAATATATAGTTGAGTTGGCTCTATTTTTTCAATAACCTCAGTTAATATTCCATTTGAAACTACAAATGTTGTAAATCCTTTTTTGTGGAATATTTTTATTAACTCGTCTAAGTATGGATAGAGAGTTGGCTCCCCAGATAAAGATATTGCCACATGCTTTGGCTCTAATGCCTCTTTAAATTTCTTTTCTCCAACTCTATCAATAACTCCTCCATAACCCATAATTATTCTTCTATGCAACTCTAAGATTTTCTCATAAACTACCTCTGGCTCTTCCCATTTTGGCTCTTTAATTTTATTTATGTCAATATTTATATCTGTTGGTAAAACTCTCCAACAGAATATACAATTTTGCTGACACCAAATAACAGAGGGAGTGCATTGGATACATCTATGCGTCTCTATCCCATAAAATTGTGATTTATAACAGTTTTTATCTTCTAACATTTTTTTTCTAACCCAGCCACATAGTTTAACTCCAATATGGTTGTATATTTGATACCTCTGTTTTCTTAAAATTTTGTAAATCTCTTCTGGAATCATGTTCTCACTTTTTTAAAGCCTCCATAAATCTATATTTTAAAACAACAGGTGGAATTTCTATGTTAGGACATTTTTCATTGTATGGAGTTGCCTTAGCAATAATAACTCTACATTTATTTTCTTTTAATGCCTTTTTAAATTCTTTTTCAAACTCTTCTAAGGTGTATGTTGTTACTGCTTCTAAACCACAACCTTTTGCTACAATCTCTAAGTTAGTATTTTTACTTGTTTGAGTTTTTTGATTACCAGTAGAGCCATAAGATGAATTATCAACTATAACCAATATATAATTTTTTGGATTAGTATATCCTATTGTAGATAGAGAGCCGAGATTCATCAATATTGAGCCATCACCATCAATAACTATAACTTTGTCTTTGCAATTTAAAGCCAAACCTAAACCAATAGAAGAGGCTAATCCCATTGAACCAAGCATATAAAAGTTTCTTTCTCTATCTTTCACATAATACAACTCCTTAGAAGGAATTCCTATATTGCTAACTATTATTTCTTTCTCTCTAACATTTTCAACAATTTTTTTAATTATGTCTATCCTTCTTGGAAGCATATTTATCACATTTAAATTATTCTAAGTCATACTCCCAATATAGAGCGTCAAACAATAAAGCCACAGGATATGAAATTTTAAACATATATGATGAGGCATATTTTATTAGTTTATATGCTTCTTCTGGAGTCTTTGGTTTGTAAGTAGGGATTTCACAAACATCCAATAATTTTGTGATCCATCTTCCCATAGGTATTTGAGCGGGAATTTGTTCTTTTAAATCTCCTCTATGGCTTATTATCAATAAAGTAGGGATTTGAAAAGTTTTATATAATGAGGCAATAGCATTTATTGAATTCCCAATTCCAGAATTTTGCATTAATATTGCTGTTTTCTTTCCAGCCAAATAGGCTCCGGCACATATTCCAAAAGCCTCTTCTTCTCTCGTTGTTGGGATATATCTTATATTTTCATCTTCCTCAACTAATTTTATTAGATTTTTTAGGTTTGCACATGGAACAGAGCAAATAAAGTCAATATTTGACTCTTTTAATGCTTTGTATATTGCTAAACTACCTCTCATAATAATCTCCTCTCTACAATAAGTTTGTTCTATCTATCAATGCATAAAAAATATATAGTTAATCATCATAAAACTTTTTATGATTTTACAATAAATTTATATTATAAGAAAAATTGTTTATAAAAATTTCCTTAAAAGACATGGTTAAACATTATGAGGTGAAAATTTGAAAGCATTTGAATTTTTAAATAATAAATATAAGAGAGGTTTAACAGTTGTTTTAGATAAAGGATTACCCCCAAAGTATGTAGAAGATTACTTAAAAGTTTGTGGTGACTATATAGACTTTGTAAAACTTGGATGGGGAACTTCTGCTGTTATTGATAGAGATGTAATTATTGAAAAAATTAAATATTACAATGATTGGGACATTAAAGTTTATCCAGGAGGCACATTATTTGAGTATGCATATTTTAAAAATAAATTTGATGAATTTTTGAATGAATGTAACAATTTGGGCTTTAACGCTGTGGAAATATCTGACGGTTCCTTAGACATTAGTTTAGAAGAAAGAAAATTTGCTATAGAAAAATCTAAAGACTATGGATTTATAGTATTAACTGAAGTAGGAAAAAAATTACCTGAAAAAGATAAAAAATTAACAATAGAAGATAGAATTAAATTAATAAACTTTGATTTAGATAGTGGAGCAGATTATGTTATTATTGAAGGTAGAGAAAGCGGTAAATGTATTGGCTTATTTGATAAAGAAGGAAAAATTAAGGAGAAAGAATTAAATATATTAATAAAAAATGTAAATGTAAATAAAGTCATATTTGAGGCACCACATAAAAATCAACAGGTAGGCTTTATATTAAAATTAGGTAGTTCTGTAAATTTGGCAAATATTGCCTTTGATGAAGTTATAAGTTTAGAAACATTAAGAAGAGGACTTAGAGGAGATACCTTTGGAATAATGTAATTTATTAATTTCTATTCCTCTTTCAACAATTCTAAATTTAACCTTTTCCTCTCCAGCATGTCTATGTTTTTCTAATATTGCCAATCTTTCTTCGCTATTAATTTTCTCTAATCTAACTATGCATTTACTCCAATATTCCAATAAAGAACCCCCAGAAGCTTCAAAGCCATTGACTGTCTCTCTAACTTGATTTGTTATTAAAACTGCTAAGTTGTAGGTTTTAGCTATTTTTAATAAAGTTTTTACTTGATTACCAAGCATTTTATTGAGCATAATATTTTTGTTAGCCTCATTACCTAACTCTAATCTATACAAAGAAGTTATGTTATCAACTACAATTAAACTTGCATTTTTGGCTATTAGAGGAACTTCCTTCTGTATAATTTTATCTTGCTCATAAAAATCAAAGACATCGTATATTATCATATTCTCTAAAACTTTTTGGTAATCATTTGGAGATATTTGCTTTATTCTTTCTATTGACAAGCCACCCTCAGTGTCTATATATATAACTTTCCCAAATTTACTTGCATTTATTGAATTTATAATGCAAATATTTGTTTTACCAACTCCTGGGGGACCATAAATTTGAGTTATCGTTTGTTTTTCAGCATTTCCCAACAATATCTCTTTTAGCATTATAATCTCCCTTTACCTTTTACTTTGAAAATTTTTAATTTCCTCTAATACCATCTCTACTGCCTTATCTACGGCTTCAGAAACCTCCTTAGACAATCCTGGCTTTATATAAGGCATTGTAAATTCTTTTCCTTGACAACCTATAACTACAACTTCTACTCCTTTATTATGTAACTCTTTAAGAAAAGGAGATAATGGAACATTGTGAGCATCAAAAGAGTATTTTTTAAGATTTGGTAGTTCATCAATATCTATTTTTTTCAATGTTCCTGGTTTTAGACCAAAATCAATAGCATCAACTACAATTATTTTTTTTATGTTTTCATCTACCAAAGTCATTAAGTAGTATGCCCCACTTGCTCCAGTATCGATAACTTCAACATTCTCAGGAACAATATTCTCTAATTTTTTTACAACTTCACAACCAAATCCATCATCTCCAAACAACAAATTTCCACAGCCAACGACTAATATATCTTTCTTTTTTTTCATCTTCTCATCCTATTTAGTTTTAATTTTTATTTAGTTTTTCTTTGAATTTTTTTGCCACATCTTTTGGATTTTCTGATTGATATATACTTCTTCCAACAATTACATAGTCATTTTCATCTAAAATGTTAATAATTTCTTCAATTTTTCCTCCTTGATAACCAACTCCTGGCGTCATTACTGGAAGTTTTGCGATATCCTTAATTTCTTTGAGTCTCTCTGGTCTTGTAGAGGGAGCAACAATAGCATCAACTTTAAGCTTTTTAGCCATTTTTGCTAATTCATTGGCAATTGGTTGCATATATTGAATAGCCCCTGGATGACTCATTTCTGTAACCATTATTACCTTTTTATTTAATTTTTTAGCAACTTCTTGGACTGATTTAACAGAGTCTTCTCCAACGAAGCCATGGACTATTATCCCATCAGCATATTTTAAGGCAATTTCTGCTATTTTTCTGTTAGTTTCTGGAATATCTGCAACTTTAAAGTCACATATAACCTCTCTATCACATATTTTTTTTATTTCTTCAACAATTTCCAATCCAGAAGATAAAACTAACGGATATCCAACTTTTACAGCGTCAATATAATCCTTAATTTCACTCACAATTTTCAATGCCTCTTCTCTATTTAAAACATCTAAGGCTATCATTAACTTTGGCATACTATCACTCTTATTTTTTATTTTTAATTATTTAACATGCTTTAAAATTTCTCTTAAATCTCTTTTTTCAATGCATATATCTGCCTTTTCCTTTAAAATAGGTTTAGCACAAAAGGCTATTCTTAAACCAGCTTTTTTAAACATACTAATGTCATTTGCTCCATCTCCTACTACAACGGTATCTTCTAATTTAATGCCCTCAATTTTTGCTATTTTCTCTAAAATTTCTCCTTTGGAATCTTCTTTTAACACATCTCCCTCTACTTCCCCAGTTAATTTTCCATCTTTTACTATTAATCTATTGGCAAAAGCATAATCCAACCCTAATTTTTCTTTAATTTTATTAACTGCTATGTCAAAGCCACCACTAACAACTCCAATTATATACCCTCTTTTCTTTAATTCTTTAATAGTTTCTTCAGCACCTTCTGTTAGAGTTATTCTTTCAATAGCCTTCTCAACTTTTTCTATTGGTAAATCCTTCAACAAACTAACTCTTTTTCTTAAAGATTGTTCAAAATTTAATTTTCCTCCCATTGCTTCTTTTGTAATTTTTTTTACTTTCTCCTCAACCCCTGCCTCCTTTGCAATCTCATCAATCGTCTCATTATTAACTAATGTGCTATCAAAGTCAAATAAAATAAGTTTTTTCCTTTTCTCCATTTGACCACCTAAATTTTAAGATTTTGTGTTATTTTTCGATATAGTAAATAAAAATTTTTATACTTTTAATTTGTAAATTTATATTTATTATTTTGTTATGAGTAATATTTTAATTTAATAGATTCTATTTCTCTATTAACTATGGAGGTGAATATAACTATGTATAAAATAGGAATAGTTGGCTGTGGTGCTATTGGTAGTTTTATTTCAAAGAAAGTTGTAGATGGAACTATAAAAAACGCTAAAATAATTGCTGTGTATGATAGAAATTTGGAGAAATCTAAAAAACTTTCAGAACTTACTGGGGCTAAGATTTGCAACAGTATAGATGAGTTAGTTAATGAAGATTTAGATTTAGTTGTAGAATGTGCCTCAGTAAAGGCTGTTGAAGAAGTTGCTACAAAATCATTAATAAATAATAAAGATGTTTTAATAATGAGTGTTGGAGCATTAGTAGATAAGGATTTATTTTTAAAACTTAAAAAATTGGCTAAAAAGGTTTGTAGAAAGATATATATTCCCTCTGGGGCTATTGGAGGTTTAGATGCTATAAAATCTATGAGATTGGGAGAAATTTATAAAGTTGTATTGAAAACTGTAAAGCCAATTAAAGCATTAGAAGATTCATTAAAAAATCTCAACTACGATATAGATAATATAAAAAATCCAGTTGTAGTTTTTGAAGGAGATGTTTTTGAGGCAATAAAGAAATTTCCTATGAACATAAATGTTTCTGTAACTTTATCCATAGTATCTGAGTATCCAGCAAAGGTTGTTATTGTCGCTGATCCTAATGCAAAGTTAAATAGGCACGAGATATTAGTTGAGAGCTCAATTGGTAAATTAAAAGTTTGTGTTGAAAATGTTCCTTTTGAAGAAAATCCAAAAACGTCTGCATTGGCGGCATATTCAGCAGTTAGATTAATTAGAGATTTATCTGAATCTGTAAAGATAGGAACTTAAAGTGATATTATGGACATTGAAAGATATACAATAATTGATTTAGACAAATTAGACGATTTTATAAAAAAAGTAAAATGCCCTAATTGTTCTCATACATTTAACTGTGTTGGGAAAAGGGTAATCTGCCCAAACTGTAAAATCATTATAAAAATAAAAAATAAATAGGGAAATTATGCATCCAACAAAGTTTTTAAAAGGAAGTAAGTCAAAACTCTTAGAAAATAAAAAAATCTTAGTTGCTGTTACTTCATCAATTGCGGCGATTGAGACACCAAAGTTGATGAGAGAGCTTATAAGGCATGGAGCAGAAGTTTATTGTATAATTACCAAAGAGACTAAAAAAATTATTGGTAAAGATGCCTTAAAGTTTGGATGTGGTAATGAAGTTTATGAAGAAATAACTGGAAATATAGAGCATATCAAATTATACAATGAGTGTGACTGCCTTTTAATCTATCCAGCAACTGCCAATGTTATTTCAAAAATAAATTTAGGATTAGGAGATAACATAGTAACTACAACATCCTTAATGTTTAAAGGAGGAAATAAGCCGATAATTATAGTCCCAGCAATGCACGAAAATATGTATAACGCCATTAAAAAACATATAGACGAACTTAAAATGAATAAAAATATTTATATAGTTTCTCCAAAATTTGAAGAGGGTAAGGCAAAAGTGGCAAATATAGAGGATGTTGTTAATTATACAATAAAAATAGTTGGGAACAATTTAAAAAAAGAAGGAAACAGAGTTTTAATATTAAATGGAGGAACTGTTGAGTTTATAGACAAGGTTAGAGTTATTTCTAACTTATCATCTGGAAAAATGGGGATTTCTTTGGCTGAGGCATTTTGTAGAGAAGGGTTTTATGTAGAAGTTATATCTGGGATTGGTTTAGAGCCACCATATTATATAAAGACTCATAAGGTTTTAACAGCAAAAGAGATGCTAAATAAGGCAATAGAGTTAGGTAAAGATTTTGATATAATTATTTCCTCAGCGGCAATATCTGACTTTACGGTTGAAAGTTTTAATGGAAAGTTAAGTTCTGATAAAGATTTAACTATAAGATTAAAAAGAAATCCAAAAGTTTTAGAAGAGTTGAGAAAAATATACAAAGATAAAATAATTATAGGATTTAAGGCTGAATACAACTTAGATGAGGAATCACTTATAAAAAAGGCAAAGGAAAAATTAAATAAATATAATTTAAATATGATTATTGCCAATGATTTAAGTAAATATTATTTTGGTGACGATAATATTGAAGTTTATATAATAACTAACTCATACATTGAAAAATTATCTGGAACTAAGAAAGAAGTTGCAGAAAAAATTGTAGAAAAAGTTAAAGATATGGTGAAAAGATGAGTAAGAGGGAAGAAACTGGATTAGCAACCAGTGCTGGTTTAATAAGATATATGGATGAAACTTTCTCTAAAATCAAAGTTAAACCAGAGTATGTTATTGGAGTAACAGTTGCCTTTATCATAATTGAAATATTTTTAAACTATGGTATGTTCCTTTAATAATTATTCAAATTCAATAGTTGCCGGAGGTTTGTCAGTTATATCAAATACAACTCTTGCTACATTTGGAATTTCAGAAGTTATTCTTTTACTAATTCTCTTTAATAAATCAAAAGGTAGTTCAGGGACATGAGCAGTCATAGCATCTAAAGATTTAACTATTCTTAAAGCAACAATCCAATTGTATTCTCTAACATCTCCTTTAACCCCAGTAGCCTTACAATCTAAAACTACAGCAAAATATTGCCATAAATCTTTATCTAACTTTGCTTTTTTAATCTCTTCTTCAACTATTGCATTAGCCTCTCTACATATTTCTAACTTTTCCTCAGTAACTTCTCCTAAAACTCTTACAGCCAATCCAGGCCCAGGGAATGGTTGTCTATATACAATACTATCTGGCAAGCCAAGTTCTTTTGCTAATAATCTAACTTCATCTTTATATAACTCTCTTAATGGCTCTACAACTTCTAAAACCATTCCATGAGGTAAGGCTACATTATGATGACTCTTTATATTTCCTTTGGTTTCAATCCAATCTGGAGCAATAGTTCCTTGAACTAAAACCTCTGCCTTAATTTTTTCAGCGATTTCTTCAAAAACTTCAATGAATAATTTTCCAATAATTTTTCTTTTTTCTTCTGGATCTTTAATACCTTTTAAAGCATTTAAAAATCTATCTTTTGCATCAACAACTATTAAATTTAATCCTAACTTATCTCTAAATGTTTTTTTAACCTCTTCTTTCTCTCCCTTTCTCATTAAGCCAGTATCTACAAATACCGCAGTTAATTTATCTCCAATTGCCTTATGTGTTAATACAGCCGCAACTGAACTATCAACTCCACCACTTAAAGCAATTACTGCCTTTCTATCCCCAATTTGTTTTTTTATCTCTTCTATTGACTCTTCAATAAATTTCTGCGGATTAAACATAATAATTTCACCTTTTATTTTTCAATCTCATCGTTATATTCTTCTAAAATATTAACTTTCTCTAAAATATTCTTTTTATTACAAATAAGTAAGTGTTTAATAGCGTTTTCTTTAAGTTTTTTAGCTAAATTTTCTGGAACGTTGTCTAAATTATTGGCTAAAAAACTGGCTACATAAGCAGATAATAACAATATGGCCGCTTTCTGTTCATTTTTAAGTCGATGAATATGATGAGGTCTTATATCTAACATTTCATATAATCTAAGCAATTCTTTACAATCTCTATTTAGATTATTATCCTCATTGATATCCTTTACAACATAAACAAAAAATTGATGTAATTTCATTAACTGCTCTTTATCCATAATATCACGAGTAATAAAAATAAAAGTTATTAAAAATATCTATTTGGACTTCTAATTTTTAAAAATAATTTTTAATAAATTTAAATATATTCAATTTCTTTATTATATTTCTCAATAAGATTTTTAATTTCTTCTACCTTCTCCTTCATTATATTTTCATTGTCTGCCTCTAAGTTTAATCTCAATAATGGTTCTGTATTAGAAGGCCTTAAATTGAACCAGAAATCTTTACAATAAACTGAAATTCCATCTAACTCTTCAATTTTGCAATTTTTAAAGTGTTCTTTTATTTTTTCCATTATATATTTTTGGTCTCTTACTTTAAAGTTTATTTCACCACTATGTGAATATTTATTATATACTTTATTTAATTCAGATAATTTTTTATTTTCTTCTTCCATTGCCTTTAAAATATAGTTTAATGCTAATAAAGGACTTTCAAAATATCCAATTTCTTTAAAGTAGAAATGATTACTCAACTCTCCGGCAAATTCTGCATCTATTTCATGCATTAACTTTTTAATAAAGTAATGTCCTACTCTACTCTTTACTGGAATTCCCCCATACATTTTAATAATTTCTGGAACTATTTTAGAACATCTTAAATCATAAACAATCTTAGATTTTGGTTTTTCTTTTAAAATTTCTTTTGCTATTATTGCAGTTAAAATATCCCCTCTTAATACATCTCCATTTTCATCAACAATTCCTAATCTATCCCCATCTCCATCAAAGATTAATCCCAAATCACAGTTATTTTCTTTAACAGCCTTTATTATATCTTTTAAACATTCCATCTTTAAAGTGTCTGGCTGATGACTTGGAAAATTTCCATCTGGATAGTCATTTATAAAAATAGCATTTTCAAATAATTCCGATAATATTTCTTTTTCAGCAATTGTTGTAGAGCCATTTGCAAAATCAACCGCTATTTTTACATCTGATGAACTACACCTATTTAAAAAAAACTTTTTATAATCTTTTATAATATCTACTCTAAAATCTTCCAAATTTAGATTTTCTGCCTCTAATTTTATTTTATCATTTAACTCATACTCTTTAAATATTGGTTTAATTTCCTCAATTGGAGATATTGGAATAGCGTTTTTATCACACATCTTAAATCCAGTATATTCTGGTGGATTGTGAGAGGCTGTCAATATAACTCCTAAATCATATTTATCCTTGGTTCCAAAATACATTAATGGTGTAGATATAGTTCCAGCATAATAAACATTTGAATGTTCCTTTAAACCTACAATAAAGTATGGTAGTAGTTTTTTAGAACCAATTCTTACATCATTTCCAACTAATATATTTTTATCTTCATATTTTTTTCCTAAACATTTTCCTAAGGAGTATGCAAATTTTTCATTTAAATCTTTACCATATATTCCCCTAATATCATATGCCTTAAATACCATCTAATCACCATAAACATAAATTTTAAATATTAATGGGCAACATTTTTCTATGACTACAACTACTTTTATTAAATTAATAATATATATAGGTTAAAACAAAAAACTACTAAAAATGTGATAGTATGAAATTATTTGCTAATATTAAAAATCTAGGAAAACTTGTAAGGTTGGAAAGAATATTTAATAAAGATAGTGAGAGAACAGTAATTGTTCCAATGGATCACGGAGTGTCAAATGGTCCAATTAAGGGATTAATAGATATGAAGAAAACTGTAAATGATGTAGCTGAAGGAGGCGCTAATGCAGTTTTATTACATAAAGGGATTGTTAGACATGGATATAGAGGCTATGGCAAAGATATTGGATTAATTATTCATTTATCAGCAGGAACCTCAATATCACCAAATCCTTTGAAGAAAGTTATTGTTACAACAGTTGAAGAAGCTATTAGAATGGGAGCAGATGCTGTTTCAGTTCATGTAAATGTAGGTTCAGATGAAGACTGGGAAGCATACAGAGATTTGGGAATGATAGCAGAGACATGTGAATACTGGGGAATGCCTCTAATTGCTATGATGTACCCAAGAGGAAAACATATTAAAAATGAGAGAGATCCTGAATTAGTTGCTCATGCAGCAAGATTAGGGGCGGAGTTAGGAGCAGATATAATTAAAACAAGTTATACAGGAGATATCGATTCATTTAGAAATGTAGTTAAGGGTTGTCCAGCTCCGATTGTAGTTGCAGGAGGTCCAAAAACTAATACTGATGAAGAATTTTTACAAATGATAAAAGATGCCATAGAAGCAGGAGCTGTAGGAGTAGCAGTTGGAAGAAACATATTCCAACATGATGATGTCGTAGGAATGACAAGGGCTGTTTGTAAAATAGTTCATGAAAATGCTGATGTTAAAGAGGCTTTAAAAGAGATTAAGAGATTATAAAAGTTATCTCTTTTGCTTTTTATTTAATTAATTACATTTATATATTTACATATTTAGATACCAAATAAAATAATAAAAAATAAAAGAAAAAAATTAAAATTTAACCTAATATTTCTAAGATTTTTGCTTTAACTCTACCCTTACCTCCTCTTGGCTCTACCAAAACTTTTCCACATGTTAAACATTTGACTACAGTTGCTGGACTTCCAAATACTATCTGCTCATTGTTACATTCAGGACATTGAACTTTTAAGAATTTACTTCTTGGTTTTGGGATTAAGTCCATCATCTCCCCTCTTTCAAATTTTATTTAATTTTAGCCTAAAATTATTTTTCAACTATTTCAAATCTTCCAGATCTAAAGCAACCATTAGCCTTTGTATGCATTTTTCCACAAACTGTACATTTAAATCTTAAATCAATTTTTTTAACTGGCTTGGATCTGTCTGGTAAAGGTCTTGGGAAACCTCCATAACCTGCTGTAACTCTTCTGAACTGTCTCTGACCCCAAGTTAATTCACTTGGTTTTCCTTTTTTTGCTTTTTCTACAATGTGTATTGTGTGTTTTTTACAATATGGACAGTATCTTCTAATCTTCTTTGGCATCTTCATAACTTTCACCTATCTTTGATACAATGTTGTGTTTTTGTAAAATATTAACTATTTTTTTATTTAAAGAGATTACATCATTTTTATTTAAGTGATATATAAAAGTGCCATCTGTGAAAGGAGGAAAGTTTTTGTCTATCTTTACAACATCAATATCATTAGTTGTATATATAGATTTTGGTATATCTATATCTTCATTTTCTTCTTTAAGTTCTTTAATTTTAACTTCAATATCAATATCTTCAATAGATTTTATAATATTATCCTCTTCTGGAAGTAAATACTCTCTACATTTATCCAAATATAAGGCTTTATATATTCTTAACTTTCTAAGTTCTTTAAAATAGTATTTAACTCTCTCGATTTCAATTTCATCATTTATTTCATTTATATACTTTCTAATGTCTTCATAAAAATTGTCAGGTAGTTTTAATAATTTGTCTGATTTAATTTCTTCAAAAAAATAATTTTTTAATAGATTATAAATATTATCCATAATCTCACATTAACTTTCGATTCTTGGAGCTAAAAGGAATGTTAAATTTACCCCTGCCAAAGAATATTCTATTTTTACAGGCATGTCAGTTCCCAAATAAATTTTAATTATATCCCCTTTACTAACTCCTTTAACCATATCCATTAAATAATCTAAGTTAAATGCACTTTTTGCCTCTTCTTTTACATCTAAACTTATTATTGCTGAACTATCTTTTTCAAATATAGCCTCACTTTCATTTAAGTCACTTTTTGCATGTACTACGAATTTTTCCTCATCCACTTTTAAAATTACATAATCACTGAATAAATCAGCATCTTTTAATGCCTCTTTAAAGGCATCTCCTTTAATCATTATTACATTTGGATATTCTATATCTGGAACTTTTATTGATGATGAACTAATATCTAACAATGCCAAACTAAATTTTCTCTTACCAGTATTTTCAAATATAACATTTAATTTATTTTTATCTTCATCTAATTCCAAAATCAATTTATCTTTTGATTTTGCTCTATTCATAACTTTTTTAAATGCCTCTAAATCAATTCCAATATCATGAGAATCTGCTTCATACTCTTCAAATGCTAATCTTGGTATTTCTAAACTTACTAATGCTACGTGACTTGGATCCATTGCCGCTGCTTTAACACCTTCTTCATCTACTTCAAAGCAAATTTCATCTAAAAGTGTTGCTACTGTATCAACCACTTTTTTAAACTCCTTAGCACTTTCTAAAACTCCCCTAAACATATTACATCACCAACAAAAATATTTATGTAACTTCTAAATATAATTTTGTATCTATATGATATTGAAAACATTTTTATATCCCTTTCTATTTTTTAAATATTGCTTATTTTGTTATTAAAATTAAACTCTCTATAGTAAATTTTTAGGAGAGTTAAAATGATAGAGAAACTTAGTGAAATTAGAAAAAGAATTGATGAAATTGACAACCAGATATTAAAGTTAATTGCTGAAAGAAATAGTTTAGCCAAGGAAGTTGCTAAAGTTAAAAAGGAACTAGGAATTCCTATTAATGATCCAGATAGAGAAAAATATATATACAATAGAATAAGAAAACTTTGTAAAGAACATAATGTTAATGAAGATGTTGGTATAAAAATATTTCAAATATTAATTGAACATAATAAATACCTCCAAAAAAAATATCTGAAAGAAACACAAAAATAAATAACTTAGGTAGGTGAGAAAATGGGAAGAGTAAGGCAAGCATTTATTAAAAGAACTTCTATGGAGTTAATTAAAAAATATAGAGATTTATTTACAACTGACTTTGAAACCAATAAAAAAGTTTTAGAAAAAGTTGCTGTAATATCTACAAAAAGATTAAGAAATAGAATCGCTGGATATATAACTCACAAAATGAGACAGATACAATAATAAAGGTGAAGATATGTTTAAAGGGGTTTATCCCGCAATTGTTACTCCTTTCAAAAATAATGAAGTAGATTATGAGGGATTAGAAGAAAATATAAATTTTTTAATTGAAAATGGAGTTAGTGGTATTGTAGCAGTTGGAACTACTGGAGAAAGTCCTACACTATCTCATGAAGAGCATAAAAGAGTTGTTGAAAAAGTTGTCGATATAGTAAATGGTAGAGTTCAGGTAATTGCAGGTGCAGGATCAAACTGCACAAGAGAGGCTATTGAACTATCAGTATTTGCTGAAGATGTAGGAGCAGATGCTGTTTTATCTATAACTCCATACTATAATAAACCACCTCAAGAAGGTTTAAGAAGACATTTTAGTAAAATAGCTGAATCTATAAATATTCCTATTATTTTATATAATGTTCCTTCAAGGACTTCTGTTAATTTAGAACCAAAAACCGTTAAAATGTTGGCAGAAGAATATAGTAATATTTCAGCAGTTAAAGAGGCTAATCCAAATCTCTCTCAGGTTTCTGAATTAATATATGATGCCAAAGTTACAGTTCTTTCAGGAAATGATGAATTAACCTTACCAATAATTGCGTTAGGAGGCAAAGGAGTTATAAGCGTTGTAGCAAATATAGTTCCAAAAGAATTCGTTGAAATGGTTGATTCTGCACTTAAAGGAGATTTTGAAAAAGCGAGAGAGATTCATTATAAACTCTTTCCCTTAATGAAAGCAATGTTTATTGAAACAAATCCAATTCCAGTTAAAACTGCTCTAAATATGATTGGAAGACCAGGAGGAGAGTTAAGACTTCCTCTATGTGAAATGAGTGAAGAACATAAGAAAATATTAGAAAATGTTTTAAGAGATTTAGGTTTAATTTAATGTTTAATTTTCTATTAATTTTATGGTGAATTAATATGGACGAAAAAACTATTGAAAAGTTAAAGAAAGAGGCTGAAGAAATAATTAATAAATTCAGCGAAGTTTTAGAAAAATATAACTTAGAGATGGAAGAAAGTTACTATATTATTGATAGTAGAAATGTTCTTAGAGATGATGAAGCAGTAGAAAGCGATCCAGAATTTAGAGAAAATTTCTTAAAAATAGCCCCTAAGGCAAATAAAGAAGGTTATATCATAGTAGAAAAAGGTAGTTGGCTAAAATAAAAATATATATAATACCTATCACTATTACATCTTAACAATTTACTTCTAAAAGTTTTATAAATAGAAAAAAATAATATAGAGGGTGATACTATAAAGAGAAGTTCAAGAAGATGGAAAAAGAAAGGTAGAATGAGATGGAAATGGTATAAGAAAAGATTAAGAAGGTTAAAGAGAGAAAGAAGAAGAGCAAGAGCATAATAAATTTATAAATTAATATTTTATTTTTTCTATTGTTTTTAATTATTTTTAATTTTTATCAGATAATTCATTAATAAATTTAAATGGATAATTGTGAGAGAATGAAAGTTGAAGGATTAACTAAAAAAATTATGGAAAATTTAAAAGAACCAACTACAATTAAAGAACTTGCTAAAAAACTTAATATTCATCCTAAAAACTTAGATGTTAAAATCAGAGTTTTAAGAGATTTAGGATTAGTAGAAACAAAAAAAGGTAGAAATGGCTGGGTTAGATTATCAAAAGAAGGATTATACTTATTAGAAAAAGGAGAAATTAAATTAAATTCTTTAAAGTTACAAATAGTGGCTAAGGATAGAATCGGGTTATTGGCAGATATTACATCAAAAATCTCAAAAATTGGTGGAAATATAACTTCAACAATTCTTGAAAGAGATGGAGAAGATGTTATTATATATTTAATTGTAGAAAATGTAGAGAAAGAAGAAATAGAAAACGCATTAAAGGATATTGTTAAAAAATTCTCTATTATATGGTGAAATATTATGATAGAAATTGAAATTAAGGTAAAAATTGATAATAAGGATGAAATAATAGAAAAATTAAAAAAACTCGGATTTAAATTTATTAAAAAGAAATTTCAGGAAGATATTTATTTTAATGGAAGTAATAGAGACTTTAAAAAAACTGATGAAGCTTTAAGGATTAGAGACGATAATGGAACTTTTTTTATTACATATAAAGGACCAAAGTTAGATAATATCTCAAAAACCAGAGAAGAAATTGAAGTAAAAATTGAAGATAAAGAAAAGATGAGATTAATTTTAAAAAAACTTGGATTTAAAGAAGTTCCTCCAATAAGAAAAATTAGAGAAATATATAAAAGAGGAGATATTATAGCCAGTATTGATAATGTAGAAGGATTAGGAATATTCTTAGAATTGGAAAAATCAATATCTGATTCTGAGATTACCAAGAAAGATGAAATTTTAAATGAACTATTAGATTTACTGAAAAGTTTAAATATTAGTAAAGATAAGATTATTAGAAAATCATACTTGGAATTAAGGGGATAGTATGAAAACTTCCAAAAAATCTAAATCAAAATTAACTAAGAGGAAAATATTAGCAATATTTGTAGCTATAGTTATGATGCTTTCTATAATTCCTGTATTTTTAATAGGGCTTTAAAGCAAAAAACTTTTTTATTATTTCTAATTAATTTTTTGTATCATATATTCCAATTTACAATTATTTGTAGTTTTTGCCCCGGTGGGGTAGCGGATATCCTTTGACACTGCGGATGTCAAGACCCGGGTTCGAATCCCGGCCGGGGCGTATTTTTTATTCCATAGGGGGAAACCCCCTATTGGTATACCCCACGTCCATTAAGTTGCCCCTTTCAGGGGCAATTAATGTCCAAGTTTTGCTAAGAGACATTGCCAAGCGTTAGCGAGGTAATGCATCCATTTTGATGAACCTTTTACTAAAAGGTTCGTTTGAATCTCGGCTGGGGCGTATTTTTTATTCACATGAACCTTTTAAAAAAAGGTTCATCAAAAATTTGGGTATACCAATAGGGCGAAGCCCTATGGTTCTAAAAAGTTTCAGGTGAAAAGATGTTTTTAGGTAATGATACAGTAGAGATAAAAGAAGGGAGATTTTTTATAGATGGTTATGATGCTATAGAATTGGCTGAAAAGTTTGGAACACCTTTGTATGTTATGTCAGAGGAGCAAATTAAAATAAATGTAAATAGATATTTTGAGGCGTTTAAAAGATGGAAAGAAGAGACTGGAAAAGATTTTATTCTTGCCTACGCATATAAAGCAAACGCTAACTTGGCTATTACAAGATTATTAACTAAATTAGGATGTGGGGCTGATGTAGTCAGTGGAGGAGAACTATATATAGCAAAGTTATCAAATGTTCCTTCAAAAAAAATAGTTTTTAATGGAAACTGTAAAACAAAAGAAGAAATTATAATGGGAATTGAGGCAAATATTAGAGCCTTTAATGTAGATAGTATAAGTGAATTAATTTTAATAAATGAAACTGCAAAAGATTTGGGAAAAGTAGCAAATGTAGCTTTTAGAATAAATCCAAATGTAGATCCAAAAACACATCCAAAGATTTCAACTGGCTTAAAAAAGAACAAATTTGGATTGGATGTTGAAAGTGGTCTGGCATTAAAGGCTATAAAAATGGCTATGGAAATGGAAAATGTTAATGTGGTTGGAGTTCATTGTCATATTGGTTCTCAATTGACAGATATAAGTCCATTTATTGAAGAAACAAGAAAAGTTATGGATTTTGTCGTAGAATTAAAAAATGAGGGAATAGAAATAGAGGATGTTAATTTAGGAGGAGGTTTAGGAATTCCTTATGAAAAAGATAAAAAAATACCTACTCCAAAAGATTTGGCAGACGCAATAATAGATACGATGCTAAAATATAGTGATAAAGTTAAAATGCCAAACCTAATATTAGAACCAGGTAGAAGTATAGTTGCCACTGCTGGCTATTTATTGGGGAAGGTTCATCACATAAAAGAAACACCAGTAACAAAATGGGTTATGATTGATACTGGAATGAACGATATGATGAGACCTGCTATGTATGATGCATATCATCACATAATAAACTGTAAAGTTAAGGATGAAAAAGAAATTGTCAGTATAGCAGGAGGACTTTGTGAAAGTAGTGATGTTTTTGGTAGAGATAGAGAATTGGACAAAGTTGAAGTAGGAGATGTATTGGCTATATTTGATGTTGGTGCTTATGGAATAAGTATGGCTAACAACTACAATGCAAGAGGAAGACCAAGAATGATTTTAACAAGTAAAAAGGGAGTATTCATAATTAGAGAAAGAGAAACTTATGCAGATTTGATTTATAAAGATATTGTTCCCCCTCATTTATTGTAATTTTCCATTTCTATTTTTAATTTGATTTAATTTGTTTTAAATTTACCTTAATTTTTTATTTTTACAGTTGTGATTAATATTTGAACAACTCCGTAATATATAAATATATGTTGCATAACATAATAATGTGTAGTAAAAATACTACATATTGTTAAATAATAAAACAGATATTAATAGGGGGAATAAAATGACACTTTTTAAAAGTAAAATGCTAAAAGGTATCGTTGCTTTGGGGGTTCTTTGTTTGATAGGCGTTGTATTTGCATGGGTTCCTTATGGATATTGGGGCTATCATGCCTATCCTCCAAATTATTACTATCCTTCTCATTATTACCCTTACCCAAATGATAATTCAATTAATGATAACATTAGCGACTACTACCATTCACCTTTTGATAATTACCATCCTCCATATGGTTATTGTCCTTGCTGTGGTTATTGTAGATGTGGATGTTGTTGGGGATGGTATAGATAAAAATAAAATATAAACAATAATCAGGTGATAAGCCTATGATAATAAAGAAAATGGTAGTTCTATTATTATCATTAGTAGCTCTGCCAATAGTATCAGCCACAGATGTTATATTAGTAAGTGACAACTGTGCAGATCAGGCAACTGCTCTTGAATTAGCAAAGGCGTTAAATGCTACAGTTGTAACAACAACTTGGGGAGTTTATGACGAAAATGTTGTAAATAAAATCTTATCATTAAAACCTGATAAGGTTATAATAATTGGAGGACCATTAGCAGTTGTTGAAAACTATACAACAACTTTGGAAAATGCTGGAATTACTGTTGAAAGAGTAGGAGGACAAACAAGATATGAAACTAATGCCAATGTAACATTAAGATTCCAAAATCAATTTAAAAATGCTTTTGGAAATAATGTATCAGCATGTGTTTGCTATGGATTAGATGACATAGCATTAAATGAAAGTATAGAAAAAATTAAACAAGGAAACTATTTAGTGTTATTATATAATGGTACTAATTTATCAGTAAATCCTGAAAAATTGCAATTAAGGATACAAAATATTGACATTATTGAAAATCCAATTTGTCCATTTTGTAATTATTCAAAAATCACAAATATGTTAATGCATAGAGGATTTAAGGTTAAGGTATCTAAAATTTCTGATGAAAGAGTAAAATTAATGTTACAAAATAGAATTAGAGTAATAGAAATGAAAATTGAAAAATTAAAAAATCTAGGTATAAATACCACAGAATTAGAAAACAAACTGAAAACAGCAATACAACTAATGAATCAAAACAAATATCAAGAAGCATACCAAATTCTTGTTCAACTCCAAGAAATGCAAATGATGCAAATAAGAATGCACTTCCATCCAATGGGTCATGGAATGTATAATAATGGTAGAATGTCTGTAAATATCTCACATATGAACTATATGAATGCTTCAAGAGGAGGATTTAAAGGAAGAAATGCCCAAAATAACCAAAATCCACAAAATGTAGGACAGGGAGTAATTATAGGAAGTAATGGAGCAATAAATGATAGTTTAATGTGTAAAATGATAATGGAAATGCCTAAACAGCCAATAAGTGAAGAAGAGAAAGAAGGATTAATAGAAATGAGAGAAGAAGAAAAATTAGCAAGAGATGTATATTTAACCTTATACAATAAATGGAAATTACCAATATTCAAGAATATTGCAAATGCTGAGCAAACTCACACAGATGCTATTAAGTGTCTATTAAGGAAATACAATATCACAGATCCTGTAAAAACTGACGAAGTTGGAAAATTCTCCAATCCAAAATTTGAAGAACTATATAATAAGTTAGTTGAGGAAGGAAGTAAATCAGTTGTAGATGCTTTGAAAGTAGGAGCAACTATTGAAGATTTAGATATTGCTGACTTACAATATTGGATAAACAGGACTGATAACGAAGATATAAAATTCGTATATGAAAACTTAATGAAAGGTTCAAGAAACCACATGAGAGCCTTTGTCAGAATGTTAGAACAGTATGGTGCAAACTATACTCCTCAATATATAAGTCAACAAGAATATGAACAAATTATAAATACTCCTACTGAAAGAGGCTATGCAAAATAATCTAGTTTTTTTATTTTAAAATATAACAAATTTTCTATTTTAAAATTCTTTTTTATTTTATAATTTTTCCTATTTTTTGAGGTGGTTACAATGCCTTATGGTGCTGGAATGAACCATATTGTTGATACTCATACAACAATGGGACATATATTTGCAGGATACGAATATATTATAATAATTCTTTTAGTAATTATCATACTAATGTTAGGATACTTAATATTCAAAAAACCAAGTAGTGAAATAGAATTAGCAAAAATAGAGAAAGATGTGGAGGAAATAAAAGAAATAGTTAAAGATTTAAAGAAAAAATGGGAAGAAATTGAGTGATTTTATGGATTTAGAGAAAACTGTTAAGATAGGAACAGCATTATCTAATCCCGTAAGGATTAAAATATTATATCTTTTGAATAAAAAACCGATGAGTATTTATGAATTAGCTAAAGCTCTAAATCTATCGAGGCCTGTGTTATATACCCATTTAAAAAAACTGGAAGAGGCTGATTTAGTGGAAAGTTATTTAATATTAGATGATGCAAGGGCTAAGAGAATGTATAGAGCAAAAAAATTTAAATTTTATATAGACAATGATAAAATAAATGAATTCTTTGAGAAATAATTTTTTGGTGATATTATGATTGAAGTATCTATAATTGGAGCTACTGGATATACAGGGGCGGAACTCTTAAGATTGTTGTCAAACCATAAGGAGGTTGAGGTAAAGTATATAACTTCAAGAAAAGAAGAGGGAAAAAATGTTTTTAAAGTTCATCCTTATTTAAAGGGAATTAAAAAGTATGAAAATTTATATTTTACTAATGATTTAGATAAAATTGATGTAGATTTAATATTTACTGCAACACCACACGGAGCTTCAATGAATATAGTTCCAGATTTTATTGAGAGGGGAATTAAAGTTATAGATTTAAGTGGCGATTACAGATTTGAAGATATATCATTGTATGAAAAGTATTACAAAATAAAGCATAAGGGTCTTGTAGATGCAAAAATTGCCTATGGATTGCCTGAATTACATAGAAAAGAAATAAAAGAGGCTCAATTAGTAGCAAATCCCGGATGTTTTCCTACTGGATGTATTTTAGCAGTAGCACCATTGGTAAAAGAAAGAATTATTGAGGAGAGAATTATATTTGATTCAAAAACTGGAGTCAGTGGAGCAGGAATAAATCCAACAGAAACTACCCATTTCCCTAATGTGAATGAAAATATAAACCCATATAAAATAACAACTCATAGGCATACACCAGAAATAGAAAAAGAATTAAAAAAACTTGGAAATGTTAAAGTTTCATTTACTCCTCACTTAGCTCCAATCACAAGGGGTATTTTGACAACAGCACACACATTTTTAGTTGAAAATTTGGATAGAGAAGATATAATTAAGATTTATGAGAGATTTTATAAAGATGAAATTTTTATTAGAATATTTCCAGAAGAGATTCCTAAATTAACTTGGGTTAGAGGAACGAATTTTTGCGATATTGGTGGGTTTGAGATAGATGAACACAATAGATTAGTTATTATTTCAGCAATAGATAACTTAGTTAAAGGAGCCAGTGGGCAAGCAATACAAAACATGAATATAATGTTTGGATTTGATGAAAAAGAAGGGTTGTTTAATGTTGGGTTACATCCTTAAATTTTAATTCTTATTTTTAAATATTTTTAGGTGATTATAAATGGATGTTGCTGTTCTATATTCAGGAGGAAAAGATTCAAATTATGCATTATATTGGGCATTAAAGGAAGGATTTAATGTGAAATATCTTGTAAATGTAGAGAGCGAGAATAAAGAAAGTTATATGTTCCACATACCAAATGTGCATTTAACTGAACTCAGTTCTAAGGCTGTTGGAATACCTCTTGTAAAGATTTATACAAAGGGTGAGAAGGAGAAAGAAGTTGAAGATTTAAAAAAAGGCTTGGAAAAGTTAGATGTTGAGGGAATTGTTACAGGAGCTGTGGCAAGTGTCTATCAAAAATCAAGAATTGATAGAGTTTGTGAAGAACTTGGATTAAAATCTTTTTCTCCATTGTGGCATAAAGATCCAGAATGGATTTTAAGAACTGTAAGTAATCTTTTCGATGTGAGAATTGTTGGAGTTTATGCCTATGGATTAGGTAAAGAGTGGTTAGGAAAGAGAATAACAAAGGATAATATTGATAAACTACTAAATATTTGCGAAAAGTATGGGATACATAAGGCATTTGAAGGAGGAGAGGCAGAAACATTTGTATTTGATTCACCTGTTTTTAAAAAGAGAATTGAAGTTGTTGAAGCAGAGATTGAGTGGCATGAAACTTGGGGAATATACAATATAAAAAAAGCTAAATTGGTTGATAAGGAATAAAAATGGGAAACTATGATAAGAATAGGAACGAGAGGCAGTAAGTTAGCATTATATCAGGCAAATAAAGTATCTGAAAAACTAAAAAATTTAGGTTATGATGTTGAAATAAAAATAATAAAAACTACTGGGGATAGAGTTTTAAATAAAAAACTCTCAGATATTGGTATTGGTGTCTTTACTAAAGAGTTGGACTTGGCATTATTAAATAATGAGATAGACATAGCTGTTCATAGTTTAAAGGATATTCCAACTGTGTGGAATGAAAACTTAATAATTGGAGCAGTTTTAGAAAGAGACAGTTACTATGATTTGTTAATATGGAATAAAGATAAAGATTTTGATGAAGATAGTGAAATAGTTATAGGAACTTCAAGTTTAAGAAGGAGAGCTTTTTTAAAGTTTCTATATCCAAATGTAAAGTTTAAACTCCTCAGAGGTAATGTAGATACAAGATTAAGAAAACTAAAAGAAGGTTTATATGATGCTATTGTCTTATCTGAGGCAGGAATAATAAGATTGGGAATTGATTTGAGTGATTTCAAATATAAAAGGCTAAATATTCTCCCAGCTCCTGCTCAAGGGATTATAGCCGTTGCTTGTAAAAAAGATGACAAAAATTTAAGAAAAATATTAGAAAAAATAAATGATGAAAAAACTTACTTAGAATCGACATGTGAAAGAACAGCTTTAAATGAATTTGGTGGAGGTTGTAGCGTTCCGATGGGTGCATTAGCAATTTACGATGAAAAAGATGAGTTATTAAAATTAGATGCAGGGGTTATTATTAACGATAAAATAAAAAAAGCCTGTGGAGAAATAAAATGTAAAGTAAAAGATATTGATAAGGCAGTTGAATTAGGAAAAAAAATTGGTAAAAAATTGAAAGAATAATTATTTATTATTCAACTAAATCCTTATGTTCCTCCATAAATATCTTTAATTTTTTCAAAACTTCATCAGACATTGCATGTTCTAATTTACACGCCTCTTTTGACGCCATTTCTTTATCTATTCCTAAATATTTTTCTAAAAATGTCTGTAAAGTTTGATGTTTATCTAAAACTTTTTTGGCAAGATCTAATCCTTTTTTTGTTAATGTTATTCCTATATATGGCTCATACTCAACATATCCTAACTTACTTAATTTTTGTGCCATACTTGTAACTGCTGATGGCTTTATATTTAACAACTTTGCTAATTCCGTAGTTTTTATAGGTCTCTTATTTTCTTTAGTAAAAATATATATTTTTTCTAAGTAATCTTCAATACTTTGAGACATAGTATCACAGAAAGGTATTTATACCCCTATATAGTTACTTAATATTTAACCATACTTAAAAAATTTAATTATAATTAAAAATTTTAATCATATATAAACGTTGTGGTAACTATGTATCCGTTAGCGTTTGCTAAAGAAGGGGAAACAGTTATTGTAAAGAGTATTAATGCAGGATTTGGCGTAATTCAAAGATTAAGTAGTATGGGATTGAATATTGGGAGTAAATTAAAGGTTATCAGAAATCAGAATGGCCCAGTAATTGTCTCAGTGAGAGGTTGTAATATAGCCGTTGGAAAGGGTTTGGCTATGAAAATAATTGTTGAGAGAGTTTAGTTCAAAAAATGGTGAAAATGTATGTCTAATAATGAAGATAAATATGAAATTGCCTTAATTGGAAACCCAAATGTAGGTAAATCTACATTATTTAACGCCTTAACTGGAGAGAATGTATATATAGGAAATTGGCCCGGAGTAACTGTTGAAAAAAAAGAAGGAGAATTTACATACAATGGAAAAAAATTTAAAGTTGTAGATTTACCCGGAGTTTATAGTTTAACTGCCAACTCTATTGATGAGGTCGTTGCAAGGGATTACATATTAAATGAAAAACCAGATTTAGTCGTTAATATAGTTGATGCCACATCTTTGGAAAGAAATTTATATTTAACTTTACAGTTAATGGAAATGGGCACTAATCTATTGTTAGCATTAAATAAAATGGATTTAGCAGAAAAATCTGGAATAAATATCGATATAAATAAATTAGAGAAGCTATTAGGGGTTAGAGTTGTTCCAATATCCGCCGCAAAGAAGATGGGAATTGAAGAGTTAAAAAAGGTTATTTCAGAAGCTGTAAAAAATAAAAAATTTACTAAAATTGAATATCCTAAATTAGAGCCATACATAAAAAAAATTGTCTCTATCTTGCAAAAGGATGAAAATTTAAAAAAATACAATTTAAAGTATCTTGCTATAAAATTCCTTGAAAGAGATAAATATATAGAAGAACTAATAAAAAATAGCAAAGTTTGGAATGAATTAAACTCAGTTTTAAATAAAATAATGGAAGAATTATCTAAAAAATATGGAGAGCCAGAGTTGGGAATAGTTGAGGAAAGATATAAGATTATTGATAAAATCATCAGTGAGGTTGTTAGGAAAACTTCTGGAAAATTAACAACTACTCAGATGCTTGACGATGTTTTAACTGACGAAAAAGTGGGAATTTTACTGTTAATTCCAATGCTATGGATGTTGTTTAAATTTGCCTTTGATGTTTCAGCTCCATTTTCTGCTATGATTAATTATGGATTTGGAGTTTTAGCAGACATTGTTAAATCATCTATACCAAACAAATTTATTGCCTCCTTGTTATCTGATGGAATTATTTCAGGAGTTGGGGCTGTTTTAACATTTTTCCCAATATTGGCATTTTTGTTTTTTGCTCTCTCTCTATTGGAGGAAAGTGGATATATGGCAAGGATTCCATTTATTGCAGATAGGATTATGAACAAATTTGGTTTGCCTGGAAAGGCAATAATTCCATTAGTTATGGGTTTTGGATGTAATGTCCCAGCAATTATGGCTACGAGAACTATAGAAAACGAGAAAGATAGAATTTTAACCATTATAATAAATCCTTTGATGTCTTGCTCTGCAAGATTGCCAATTTATGCCTTCTTTGCAGGGGCGTTGTTTCAAAAGTATCAGGGTTTGGTTGTTATAAGTATGTATGCCCTTGGATTGTGTTTAGCGTTAATTTTAGCAGTTTTATTTAGAAAGTTTATTTTTAAATCATCTCCTATGCCTTTAATTGTAGAACTTCCTCCCTATCATCTCCCAAATTTAAATGTAGTTTTAATGAACACGTGGGATAGAGTTTATGACTTTTTAAAGAAGGCAGGAACTATTATAGTATTTGGAGTTATGTTAGTTTGGTTTTTATCTGTATATGGTCCTTCAGGATTCTTAGTAGTTGATGCATTACAAAATCCACAACTTATTGAAAAATCTTATGTAGCAATTATTGGAAAAACTTTAACTCCAATATTTAGTCCGATGGGTTGGGATTGGAGAGCGTGTTCAGCATTAGTATTTGGATTCATAGCAAAAGAAGTAGTTGTAGGTTCTATGGCTGTCTTATATGGAGTAGGAGAAGAAAATTTAGTAAGTATTTTATCGAAAGTATTCACTCCAGTATCTGCCTACGCATATATGGCATTCTGTTTAATATATACCCCTTGTTTGGCGACATTGGCAGTAATAAAACAGGAAATCGGTTGGAAGTGGGCAGTATTTACTTTAATCTATGAACTTGTATTGGCTTATATTGTGGCATTAATAATAACAGTAGTAGGCTCAGGAATTTTGCAACTCTTTTCAGTTATTTAATAATTTCAAAGGTGTTAAAATATGGAACTAAAAAATATTAAAGAGGTTAAAAATACTTTACTGGCATTATCTTTAATCTTTGGAGCATTGTTTTCAACTTCAGGAATAATTGAAATTTTAATAGGTTTTTCTAATTCAATACTTAATATAAAGATAGAATTTCCATTATTTGTAGGAGATGTATTTGGAGGATTTGCATTATTGGCAATAGGAGTAACTTATTTTTTAGGAGTAAAAAAAGCAGTTATTGGAGATATAAAGGCAGTTTCTTATTTATTTACTGCTTCAATCATTGGTTTGGGTATAGGAATAGTATCTATTTTGTTGTTATTATCTAATGCTATTGGATTTTTGGTTGGATTGGAAGATTGGAAAAATTGGAGTTTATTTAAAGATATAACTATATATTTAATTTTAGGAGTTTTATCAATAATCCCATATAAAATTGCTAAATCTTTATAAAATTAAATTACCATCCTAACAATGCAAATATAAATCCAATAACTCCAAATAGAGTGGCTATAAATGAAATAGGATATATTTGTTTAAATAACAATAGAGGGGAAAATGCTCTAACAATTGCCGCCAATATTGGGAATATTAATGCAATAGCAAAGTTTTCAATTATAGTTATTGGATTACTAACATCTGGGGCTATTCCTAAATATAAAGTGGCGAATAAACTACCCAATGTTATTAAAAGAAGTTCATAACTTGCTAAATATAATGCCCTATACTTAGCCATTAACTCCAGTGTTGGACCCTCAATAACATCTGCCTTAGTGTGAGTTATTGAGAAAGGATATTCTTTAACCATAATAATATACCCAATGAAATAGCATATAGCCCCAAATATTCCTCCCAATGAAAATAAAAATGGCTCTCCAACAATATCTTTTAAAAATATACTATGCTTATTTATAAATGGTAAAAATGTTGCTAAGTAAAATGGAAATGAACCAATAGTTATCATTTTAAAACATCTTACAGCCCCTAACTGCTCTAATGATATTTTTAAAGTTTTTATAAATGGAGTTCCTTTACATTCATCTATGTAAGGCATTCTCCAACCCATAATTGAAAATGATAGAGAGCCGAGAATTATATACATCATTTCCTCTAACTTTAAAAGTCCTACAATTCCTATTTCATTTGAAAGAATATGAAAACTTGTAAGTGAAGTTATAGCCAATATAGTCCATAAAACAACTATTGATAGTAATGGTAATCTATTATACAAATTTGGTAAATTGGCATCTGGATTATCAACTTTTTTAAATAAAAACTTAAAAAATGCCCAAAATCCAGGGGCTAATATACTTGGTCCTATTCTTTGTTGAATTCTTGCCTCTATCTTTCTCTGAATTCCAGGAATGTATGTTGATATAACAAACGCCAATGAAGGAATTCCTAAAATTGAAATAACTTCTTCAATCATAATATTTCCCCCAAAATATGTTGTTTTCATCCTTCAACAACTTTATGAATTGCCTTGGCAATTCCAGCAATAATGTCTTCAGGTCTTGGAGCACAGCCAGGCACTTTAACATCAACTGGAATTATATTTTCAACAGGTCCTGCTATAAAATCTGAAGTTCCCAAATCTCCTCCTATATTTTTATAAACTCCTCCCATTAACGCACAGGAACCAACAGCAACAACTGCCTTAGGCTCAGGAATTTTTTCATAAATCTTTCTTAAGGATTCTTCAACAAACTTAGTTACACATCCAGAAACTACTAAAATATCTGCCTCTCTTGGATTAAAAGTTAAAAAAACATTATATTGTTCAGCATCGTAAAATGGAGAAAATACTGCATTAACTACTTCAATATCACAACCATTACATCCACCAGTATAAACAAGCATAATGTGAATACATTTTTTTCTTGCTATTTTTTTAATCATAATGCCACCAGTAATTTATCATTATCTTTAATGATAAATTATAATTTAAATATAAATAAGTTATGCTTCTTTAAATTTTATTAACTTTTTTAATAATGCATATTAATAATATTAATTTTACTTTCTTGCTTTTATAAAGGGGTTGTTTGGATTTGGTACTAGAAAAATGGTAAAAAGTATTACCAATTTTTTCCTATTAAAATTTAGATTTTTTAGAGATTTTGATTGTTTGTTTTTATTTTGTGTATTTCATTGTTAGATAAGAGTTATTTTATATAAAATCTCTTCTTATTGTGCTTATTTTTTCTTATGGTTGTTCATTTTATTTATAAATAGTTAGCACAACCTTTCTTACTCTTATAAATACTTTGATAATCAGGCAGTCAGAAAAATCGAGTGTTAAAAGAAAGATTTATATAAGAGTTCGAGTATAAAATAAGCAATAGTTAGTAGGGTTTAAATCGGTAGTCCATTAAAATAAGGATTAAAACAAGGAATAACAAATAAAAAATAGAATACTCTGGGGGTATACCAATAGGGGGCTCCGCCCTATACCCTAAATTAAAAAAGCATGCTTAATATGGGAGGTATACCAGGATGGAAACATGTTATATAGAGAGGTAAAAATATGGCAACGACTTATGAGTTAAAAATATGTCTAAAAAAGATAACCTTATAAAAATAGAGAAGATTGAGGAAAGAGCATTGAATACCTATATTGAGTTTCCAGAGGGCATTAATAGAATATCGGCAGATGATTTAATAGAGTTAAATAAAAAGTTGGATGAAGGAGTGAAGTATATTAAGTTTATATTTAGCGAGTTAGAAGAACATAAAAAGATTTTAATTGAGATGAAAGATACGCTATATGAAATAAAGGAAATTCTTAAAAATAATAAAAACATGCGATAATTTATCTAAATACCTAACCTATTTTTTAACTTTTCTCCCAACAGCCACATATATATTATTATTACCAATTTTATCTCCAAACTTTGAAATAATCTCAATATTTTTACTTTTACAAAAATCTTCTACTTTTTTCCTTCCAGTATCTTTAGTTTTTTCTCCAAAGGATATAACAACAATATTCCCATCTATTTCTTCAAAACCTAAAACAGGTTTTTTTATTCTCTTATATAGTTCTTTAAAGTCTTTTAAATGAGTGATAATCATTTTAGCATCTTCAATAAATGGAAAATCTTTTAAATACTTTGTTATAAATGAAATATCCTTATTTCTATCTTGACCATACTTCTTTAAATCTACTTTGTAATAGTTGAGCTTTCCATCTTGGTATTCTTTAATAATTGTTCTGGCTGTTCTAACTAAATCTACTTCCCCTCCTTTTATTAAATAACCTCTTTTTTCTCCTATCTTTTTTAGTGTCTCTTCATCAATCTCTTTATAGTTAATATTGAAATATTCCCTTACTATTGACTTATCAAAATTATCTATTCTTTTTAAGATTTTTAAGGCAGGAGGAATTGGATTCTCTACCTTTTCTAATCTCAATGCTCCACTTATAACTAAGTCATCCTCATCCTTCATCTCTAAGACTCCGGGAGTGTCCATAAGTTTAATATTTTTTGTTAATCTAACCCACTGCTCTCCTTTTGTTAATCCTGCTATTGAACCAGTTAATGCCTTTCTCTTTCCAGTTAATGCGTTAATTATAGATGACTTTCCGACATTAGGATAGCCAACAATTCCAACTTTTCCCTCTTTTTTGTTCATCTCTCTTAGAGATTTTTTTATCATATCTCTTAGTATCTTAGTTCCCAATCTTCTTTTAGCAGAGATAAATACAGTATTTTCTCCAAATACATTTTTCCATTTTTCTAAAATCTCCTTAGGAACTAAATCTGCCTTATTTAATACATAAATTAATTTTTTCCCTTTGTTTTTAATTTTATTTTCTAATTCTCTATTCCTTGTCATCTCTGGATCTCTTGCATCTAAGACCAATAAAATTACATCACACTCATCAATTATTTTATTAACAATCTTTTTAACTGGAACTTTCTTGTATCTCATAATTATCACCTATTTTTAGTTCTATTTTTAATATTTCTCTATTTTTACTATTTTAAACCTTTTAGCATTTAATATAAATATATAAATTAACAAATTATAGAAAAGTATTTATAGAACTTCAAAGACATATACATTTTGTAAATATATAAATAAAATTTAATTAACAAAATTCAATAAAAGGTGATATATTGGTTGTTGATGCAAAAGAAGTCGAAGTTGTAAATACTTTAGTTTTTGAAACTCTTGGAAATCCAGAAAGAGAAAGAGAGTTCAAATTAAAGTCATTGAAAAAATGGGGATTTGATTTAATATTTGGTAAGATTGATGGTAAAGAGACATACTTTACTGTAGAATTAGATGAAAGAAAGGCTGGAGATAAATTTACAAAGGATGGAAAGGAGTATGAAGTTATTGAAGTTCTTGAAGAGTTACCAAAGAATAGGGAATTATATGCACATATTGAGATGGAAATGGGTAGAGCATATATAGTTTGTCAGTTGAGAGATGAAGATAACCAAAATATAGAAGTTTTAAGAGTTCCAGCGGCTTCTTTATTGTTGGCATTCTTTAAAAAGAATAAATTAGGAAACTTAATAAAAGCTATAAAAAATGTTGGAATTAGTTCAGAGTTGTATATGCAGAATGGTGTTGGAGGTAAGCCATACAGTTATGAAGAACTTCCAAACATTGCAAGGAGATTTTTAAGAAGTGCGAGAAAAGTTGAAAAAGAAACAGGATTTGGTAGATTGTCATTTGCATACTACGGAGAAACTAAGGATGGAGAGCCAAGATTTTGGTTCTCTTGGTTATTGCCAACAATCGCACTGTTTGACTTAGACATTGCAAAAAAGACAAATGACACATTAGGAATATTAAAAACTTCAGAATAAAATAAATATTAAAATATTATGATGAGGTGAAATGATGATTTATGGAATCTTACTAAATATTCCTGAAAAACATGCTACTAAATATGAAGATTTAATAAGAAGAATTATAGGAGAAGGTATTGCAAGAGGAGATATATTGTCATTTACAGAAGCGAGATATCAAGGAGATATTGCTTTTGTCATGCTTGCAAGATCAAGAAGAGCCGCTCAAAAAGTTTATGAGCAATTAAAAGAGCATCCAATATATGTAAAAGTCATAGAAATCGAAGGTAAAGGAGATTAAATTTTTAAAATTAACCAAAAGAAGATTCTTCTTCAGGATATGCAGGCATCTTGTGTTCTGCTAAATCAAGACCCATTCTTTCTTCTTCTTCACTAACTCTTAATCCTCCAAGTACTAATCCTACGAGTTTAGCAAGTATGTATCCTAAACCAGTTCCATAAACAATACAGAATACTGAACCTATTATTTGATCTAATAAGCTAACTCCTCCAGCTCCACCAAATACTTTCATTCCTAAAATTCCTGTTAAGATTGCACCTACAACTCCTGAAACTCCATGAACTGGGACAACCCCACAAACGTCATCCAATCCACATTTCTCAATCAGTTTATAAACTATTGGAACTTGTAATCCAGCAATTAATCCAATTATTAAACCACCAACTGGACTTACCACATCAGTTCCTGAACAGATAGCTACTAAACCAGCAACAATACCGTTTGCTGTAAATAAAACATCATTTTTAGATGCTATCAAGGCTCCTAATCCTCCTCCAGCCATAGCCATTGTTGTTGTAGCACAAACTAATCCTGAAATATCACCCAATGCCAATGAACTTCCTACGTTGAATCCATACCAACCTATTGCTAAGGCAAATGCCCCAAACACTGCCATTGGAATGTTGTGCCCTAAAATCGGAATTGGTTTTCCATCGACAAATCTACCAATTCTTGGACCTAATGCCATTATAGCTCCTAAAGCTAAAAATCCACCTAATCCGTGGACTACTAAACTTCCTGCATAATCGTGCCATGGAACAATACTTGCTCCCCAAGGTCCTAAATAAACAAACAATGGATATATTAATGCTGTAATAATTAATGAAATCAATACATAAGCACTGAACTTAATCCTTTCTGCAACTCCACCTGAAACTATAGTTGCCGCTGTTGCACAGAATACTAAACCAAAAAACCAACTTGCTAAATCTAACCCATTGTTTGGCCAATTTGTATTGAATATTTTACTCCACCAGTCAATATATGCTGAAATATCAAATCCATGTTTCCATAATATTCCACCAATAAACAACCATGCAACACAACCAATTAGCCAATCAACCATGTTTTTCATCATAACATTGTTAGCGTTTTTCTTTCTAACTTGTCCTCCTTCGAGCATCGCAAAGCCCCACTGCATCATGAAAACGAGAACTCCCATAACTACAAGGAAGAAAACATCACTCGCATTTGCCAATGTTATTAGTGCTTGAACTATTGAATGTATATTTGTAGCGTGTGTAAATAAATCTGCTGTAGCCATTTTTTCACCTTTATATTTAGAGCGGAAGCATTATTCCTATGTAAAAGGAAACTTATTTCCTATTATAGAAGTATGCAATATATAAATTTTTCTAAAAATCATAGATTTAAAAGAAAGAATTAATAATATTTTGTAATCTATATTCTTTGGTTAATACTGAATTATACCGTAAATTATATATATATGGAACCAGGAAACTTATTTCCAGATTGTTTTAGCAAACAACATTAAAAATACATTAAGGGGATAAATATGAATGTTGAGCAAGCGATTGAGTATGTAAAAAAGAACAATGTTAAATTTATAAGGTTCCAGTTTGTCGATATTTTAGGGTTCCCAAAAAATGTAGCGTATCCAGTAAAAAGTGGAGAAAAGGGAATTGAAGAATTAAGAGAAATATTTGAAAACGGAGTATGGTTTGATGGCTCATCAATTACAGGTTTTGTTGGAATAGAAGAATCAGATATGTTATTAAAGCCAGATTTATCCACACTCTCTGTTTTACCATGGAGACCTGAAGAGAAAAGTGTTGCAAGAGTTATCTGTGATGTTTATAGAAACGAAAAGACTCCATTCGAAGGAGATCCAAGAAGTAGATTAAAAGCTATTTTAAATGAATTAAAAGAAGAAATGAATGGAGAGTTCTTTGTTGGGCCAGAACCAGAGTTCTTCTTGTTAAAGAGAGACCCACACAACCCACACAGATGGATTCCAGCAGATGATGGTGGCTACTTTGATGTTGAGCCATTAGATGAAGCTCCTGACATAAGGAGAGATATTGTCTTAGCATTAGAAAACCTTGGATTCCACGTTGAGGCATCACACCACGAAGTAGCTCCTGGACAGCACGAAGTTGATTTCAAATTCGATAACGCTTTAAAAACTGCTGATAGCGTTGTAACATTCAAAATGACAATTAAAAACATTGCTAAGAAACATGGATTAAGAGCAACATTTATGCCAAAACCATTCTTTGGAATGAATGGAAACGGTATGCACTGCCACCAGAGTGTTTGGTTTAACGGAGAACCATCATTCTACGATCCAGAAGGACCATACAATGGGTTAAGTGAAACCTGTTTAAGTTACATTGCTGGAATTTTAAGCCATGCTAAGGCATTAGTTGCTGTAACAAACCCAACAGTTAACTCATACAAGAGATTAGTTCCAGGATACGAAGCTCCAGTAAACATTGCATGGGCTAACAAGAACAGAAGTGCTATCATCAGAGTTCCAGCTGCAAGAGGTAAGGCAACAAGAATTGAGTTCAGAGCTCCAGACCCAACATGCAACCCATACTTAGCATTCGCCTGTATGTTAGCAGCAGGTTTAGATGGAATTAAGAATAAAATGGAAGCTCCAGAGCCAGTTGAGAGAAACATCTTCAAGATGTCAGAAGAAGAGAAAAAGCAGTTAGGAATTGAGTCAGTCCCTGCAAACTTAGCAGCAGCATTAGATGAATTAGAATGTGACGAAGTATTACAAAAAGCATTAGGTAAATACATCTATGAGAAATATATGGAAATTAAGAGAGCAGAGTGGGATGAGTTCAGAATATCAGTTACTGACTGGGAAGTTAGTAAATACTTAATCTACTAAATTATTTCTTCAAATTTTTTTATTAAACTAAATTTCCATAAATTTAAATTAATTTTTTTGAAAAAATAAAATTATTATTATTGTGATACTATGAAAGCGGTAACTGTTTTAAGTGGTGGATTAGATTCTACTGTAGCGACATTAATAGCCAAAGATTTAGGTTATGACCTTACAGCAGTTATTTTTAACTATGGGCAAAAAGCGGCTAAAAGAGAGATAAATTCAGCAAAAAAAATTTGTGAAATATTAAATATTAAACCTATTGTCGTTGATTTGCCATTCGTTAAACAATTTAAAAAAAGTTCCTTAATTACTGACAAAGAAATTCCTACTTTAAAAATAGAAGAATTGGATAGTGAGAAAGTTTATGAAACTATGAAATCTGTATGGGTTCCTGCAAGAAACTTAATAATGTTTAGTATTGCTAGTGGTTTTGCTGAGGCATTAGATGCAAAAAAAGTATTTATCGGAATAAATAAAGAGGAAGGAGTAACATTTCCTGACAACACCATAGAGTTTGTTAATGCATTTAATAAAGCTTTAGAATATGGAACACTAAATAAGGTTAAAATAGAGGCTCCTTTATATGATAAAACAAAAGAGGATATTGTTAAAATTGGTCATGAGATTGAGAAAAAGCTTGGCGTAGAGGTTTTAAAATATACTTATTCGTGTTATAAAGACAATGGAGAAGATTTTTTACACTGTGGAAAATGTGAAAGTTGCATTAGAAGAAAAAGAGCCTTTTTAATGGCTGGTGTTGAAGATAAAACAAAGTATATTGAATAAATTATTATTTTTTTACTCTTGATTTCTTCAATTCAGATAGTTTTTTAACTGCCTCTAAATCTACATCTTCATCATAAGTTAAGTAACCATTACAAACTGCCCTTTTAAAGAAACCTTCTCCCCATTTATTTCTTATTAAAACTGTTGAATATCCTTCCTCACTACCAACATTACCTACTGAAATATCAGATGTTAATCCAGTGAAATCACCACAAACCTTACAACCACTTCTCATTAAATCCTCTAAATCTTTTAATTTGTATTCAACAACATCTCCATTTATTAACTTAATTTTTAATTTTCCAGATTCAATATCCATTTTTTTAATCTCCCATGGTTCTATACCTTCTGATTTTAGTTTTTTAATCATTTTATTGTAATCATAAGTTTCAAAACAGAATATGGCAATCTTTAATCTTATGGCATTTTTAAATGGTTTTAATAAATCATTATCTGATGCCATTATTTGAGTGATTGCATTAATTACACATGGAGTTCCTACTACTGCCAACTTCTTTAATTTTTTCTCCATAACAGCAGTTTTTAATGATTTTAATATAGGTCCTTTCCAAAGATATTTACTTCCTGCTGCTTTTATAACATCTTCTTTTGATAAAGATAAGTATGATTTTGGCTCTAATGTAAATTTATCATCTATCATAACAAGGGCTCCGTCAATTAATCCTTCTTCAAAGGCATTTGCCAATATTGCTGTTACAACTCCACCATTTTGGGCATTTTTTATTTCTATTAAAGATTTTGCCTTTACTGCTTTTAATATATTTCCTAATCCCTCCTTCTTAGGAATAGTAATTGAAGATTTTTTTATCCTCGGGCAAGCATCATAACAAGATCCACATGGGACATCATACACAACTGTTTTACAAAATTCTGCAGAAATTGGATGTTCAGTAGTCATGTCAGTTGGTATTAAGATACAAGAACATTCGTCGCATTCAAATTTTACTGGGCTTTCCTCTACAAAATATAAGTTATTTACTGGACATACTGCTACACAGGCACCACAGCCACTACATCTATTTGTATCCCAAACTTCCTCTTTTAGATTTTTATATGATTTCATTAATCTCACCTAATCCATCTTAATTTTTAAAACATTACTGATTCTAATTTAAATAAAACGAATTATTACATTAAATCAGGAGTATAGAGTTTTCCAAATGGTCTTTTTGAAATTGGTGCTATTTTTGTCCATTTTGAATTTAATAATTTGTTTTTAATTTCATCTGAAAGATTAAACCATTTACAAAATTCTTCAATATATGGCTTAATTTTTTCTAAATCCTCTTTGATAAATTCTTTTATATCTGCGGCAACTCCTAATTGGTCTTTATCAACATTACCTCTAATGTATATTGCTCCACCATGAATTCCAGTTCCTATCATTCTCCCTTTAACTTCTCCTAAATCATTTCCTTTTTCATCTATGTTTAAAACTATTATAATACCTCCTGCCATATATTCTCCTAAGAAATCTTTTGCTCTCCCACCAATAACAAGAACAGGAACCTTATCTTTGTATGCCTTCATATGTATTCCACTTCTATATCCAACATCTCCTCTAACAAAAACCTTTCCTCCTCTCATAGAGTGGGCGGTTACATCTCCACTACTTCCATAAATAACTATTGTCCCGTCATCCATTGTGTTTCCTGGAGCAAATTCAGCATTACCATGAACTATTATTGTTGGACCACTCATAAACATTCCTAAGTCTCCACCAGGAATACCATAAATTTCAATAGTTAAATCTTTTTTCTGCAATCCATTTCCAATAAATCTCTGTCCTAAAACATTTTTTAGTATTATCTTTTTAACATCTGGATTTTTCCTTAAAATTTCATGAATCTTCTCATTTAACTCCCTATAATGCATATCCTTTGCATCTATAACTACCTCTTCCATAATTTTTCACCTTCTAAAAATGTAAATTCTAAAAGATAATAGAAGAGAATAAACAATAATAGCTTTATTATTCTCCTGCCGCTTTTATTCCTAAAATTTCAAGTTCTTTTTCATTTAATCCTACTCCTCTTAATCTATCTCTGTTACCTCTTAAACTTTCTATTGAGTTAATTCCTGCCGCTCCTAACAATTCTTTAATTTCGTGAGTCCATGCCTTAATTAAATTTGCCACCCTTTTTGCTCCAACATCAGGATCTAATCTTTTAACTAATTCAGGTTTTTGGGTAGCAATTCCCCAAGCACACAAACCAGTGTAACATCTTCCACATACTCTACAGCCAAGAGCAACCATTGCAGCAGTTCCAATATAAACAGCATCTGCTCCCAATGCAATTGCCTTAAATACATCTGCTGAACATCTAATTCCTCCACTTGCTATAATACTTATTTCATTTCTCAATCCTTCTTCTCTCAATCTTCTATCAACTGCGGCAATAGCCATTTCTATTGGAATCCCTACATGGTCTCTAAATACCTTAGGAGCTGCTCCAGTTCCTCCCTTATATCCATCAATAACTACTGCATCTGCATCACTTGTAGCAATTCCAACCGCAATTGCAGGAGCGTTGTGGACAGCGGCTATTTTAACAAATACTGGCTTTTTCCATCTTGTGGCTTCTTTTAAACTTCTAACTAATTGAGCTAAGTCTTCAATTGAGTAAATGTCATGATGAGGAGCTGGAGATATTGCATCACTACCTTCAGGAATCATTCTCGTTGCTGAAATTTCTGCTGTAACCTTTTCTCCTGGTAAATGCCCTCCAATTCCTGGCTTTGCTCCTTGACCTATTTTAATCTCTATTGCCGCTCCTTTCATTAAATATTCTTCATTTACTCCAAATCTTCCACTTGCTACCTGTGTAATTATATGATCTGCATAGGGGTAGAGTGCCTTTGGCAAACCTCCTTCACCAGTTCCCATAAATGTTCCACATTCTTTAACGGCCTTTGCAAATGATAAGTGAGCATTTAATGATAAAGCCCCATAAGACATGTGTGCAATCATTATAGGAGTATCCAACTTTAAATTTGGAGCTATTTTTGTTTTTAACTTGGCTTTTTTAATCTTTTTACCATCTATTTCTTCCTCAACAAATTCAAACTCTAACTGCTTAGGTTTTTTACCAATATATGTTCTTAGCTCCATTGGCTCTCTAAGAGGATCAATAGATGGATTTGTAACCTGACAGGCATCTAATACAATATGGTCAAAGTATATTGGATGATTTTTAGCGTTACCCATTCCACTCAACAAGATACATCCAGTTTTTGCCTGATTGTATATGTCAGTTCTCGCATCAATATCCCACAGTGGATGACTTCTCCAAGAAATAGCGTTTTCTTTAATTGTAATTGCATCTCTTGGACACATTACTACACATCTGTGACATGCTCCACATCTATTTGAATAACTAATAATTCTATCTCCCTCTCTTCTATGCACTCCCCAAGAACACTCTACTGTGCATCTCTCACATAGCATACATTTATTTGGATCTACCTCTACTTTATACTTTGGAGGAACATAGCTTGGAATCATGCTTTCACATCCAAAAATTTTTTAATTTTTTATTATTGCTTATAATAATAAACTTACTTCCAAATTCTTGCAATTACTGGAACTCCTGCATCAGGCATCCAAACTCTATCTAAGTCTGGGCAAATTCTTCTTATCGCAGATTCCTCACTTGAAATAAATATCAAGTCATCTTTTTCAGCGGCAATTAGTGGTCTTAACTTAATTCTATCTGTTAAACCAAACATTATAGTTTCTTTTTCAATATCTCCATTCATAAAGATTAAACCACTTGGTGTTCCAACTGCAATGGCAAATGGACCATTTAACATAGCCCCTCCATAAGTTAATCTTATTGCTGTATGCAACTCTCTCTCTTCCTCTGGCATTTTATCAATTTCATCCCAAAATCTTGGGGCTAAGGCTGATAAGGCATATTCTACTGGAACTTTATGCTTTCTCATTAATAAATCTAAAATATATGTAACAACTTCAGTGTCAGTTAATAATCTACACTTATAGCCAAACATTTCAACAAACCTTTTATTAGTTCCATAACTTGTTATCTCACCATTATGCACTACACTCCAATTTAATAAATTGAAAGGATGAGCTCCTCCCCACCACGCCTTTGTATTTGTTGGATATCTTGCATGGGCAAGCCATAAATAACCTTCATATCTATCTATTCTATAAAACTCTGCCACTTCATTAGGCCATCCTACTGCCTTAAAAACGCCTAAATCTTTACCACTTGAAATAACAAAGGCACCATCAACTTTATCGTTAATTTCCATTACAATATCTACTATAACATCCTCCTCTCTATCAGAATATTTTTCATCAACTTCATAGAAGTATCTCCAAGGAATATGAACTTTTTCAATTATTCCTTCTTCTGTTGGTATTTCCTCATCTTTAACAATAGTTCCATACTCTTCCAATATATTTTCAACATTTATTTTTATTTTTTCAAATTTTGGAGTGTTGTCAAATAATATATGAAATGCATAGCAATCTTTATATTTTGTTGGATAAATTCCATAACCTACATATCCAGACCCTTTACCATTACCTCTCTCTTTTAAACTATCCAGTGCTAATGCTATTTTATCTCCTTTTATCATTCTTTTTTTTCTACTCATAAAACCGATAATTCCACACATAAACAACCCTCCATAAATTGGGTATAAAAAAGATAAGATTATTTAGGTTTTAAAATATTATTCAAGGTTATATTTATATAATATGGTTTTAATGTAGAGGTTGTAAATTTAAATAAATGAATAAAATAAAAATTTTTTATTTTTTAATTATTTTCTCAGATATCTCTTCAACTTTTTTATAAACCTCATTATCCTCTGGAAGGTTCCAGAGAGGAATACCTTTTAAGTCATACTCTGCTATCTCTTTATTGTATGGTAGTTTTCCAATCAAATTTAATCCAAGTTCCTTTGCATATTCTTCAATTAATTTTTCATACTCTGGCTTAACTTTATTTGCCACTACATAAATATATTTAAATTTAACCTCTAACTCATTTGCCAATTTTTTTATTCTCTTAGCAGTCCCTAAACCTCTCTTTGATGCATCAGTTATAACAATCATAACATCTACATTCTGAGTAGTTCTCCTACTAAGATGCTCTAAACCCGCTTCTGTATCTATAACAACAAATTCATAATATTTAGATAAATTATCAATTATTTGCCTTAGCCAGTTATTTACACTACAATAACAACCACTACCTTCTGGTCTTCCCATAACCAATAAATCATAATTATCTGTCTCAACTAAAATTTCGTATATTTTACTTTTTAAATAATCAAATTTTGTCATTCCTGAGGGTATTTCATTTTTTTCAATTAACCTTTTTAATTCCTCTCTAATGTCTCCAACAGTTTTTTCTACCTCAACACCTAAGGTTTCTGGTAAATTTGAGTCGGGATCAGCATCTACAACTAAGATACTGTTTGTTTTTTTCGATAACGCTTTAATTAACAGTGTTGTAAATACAGTCTTTCCTACTCCTCCTTTTCCACTAACAGCAATAATCATTTTATGTCACCATAGTAAGATATTTGATTTAGGTTGAATTTATTGGTATTAATAATTAATAATTGTTTGTTTTTAATATTTATAATGGTGATGTATAATGCTATCAAAGCGACTTTTAAATTTTGAATCTTTTGAAGTTATGGATATTTTATCATTAGCTCAAAAATTAGAAAAGGAGCATAAAGTTATACACTTGGAAATAGGGGAACCAGATTTTAATACTCCAAAGTCAATAGTTGAAGAGGGAATTAAATCTTTAAAAGAAGGATTTACTCATTATACAGACAGTAGAGGGATTTTAGAGTTAAGAGAAAAGATTAGTAATTTATATAAAAATAAATATAAAGCAGATATAAATCCAGATAACATAATCATTACAGGAGGTAGTTCCTTAGGTTTATTTTTTGCTCTATCTTCAATAATTGATGAGGGAGATGAAGTTTTAATTCAAAATCCCTCATATCCATGTTATAAAAATTTTATTAAGTTTTTAGGGGGAAAACCAGTATTTTGTGATTTTACAGTTGAAAGTTTAGAAAAGGCAATATCTAATAAAACTAAGGCAATAATCATAAATTCCCCATCTAATCCATTAGGAGAGGTTATAGATAAAGAGATTTATGAATTTGCTTATGAATATATTCCTTACATTATCTCAGATGAAATCTACAACGGCTTAGTTTATGAAGGAAAATGCTATTCAGCAATTGAGTTTGATGAAAATTTGGAAAAAACAATATTGGTTAATGGATTCTCTAAATTATATGCGATGACTGGATGGAGAATTGGTTATGTTATATCAAATAAGAAAATTATTGAAGGAGTATTAAAATTACAGCAAAATTTATTTATCTCTGCCCCAACAATGTCTCAATATGCCGCGTTAAAGGCATTTGAAAAAGAAACTGAAAAAGAAATAAATAATATGATAAAAGAATTTAATAGAAGGAGAAAATTGGTTTTAAAATATGTTAAATATTTTGGATGGAAAGTTAATAATCCAATTGCTGCCTATTATGTCTTTCCAAACATTGAAGAGGATGGTAGAGAATTTACTTACAAATTATTGAAAGAAAAATATGTTGCTTTAACTCCTGGAATAGGTTTTGGAAGTAAAGGAAAGAATTGTATTAGAATAAGTTATGCAAATTCATATGAAAACATTAAAGAGGGTTTAAAAAGGATTAAAGAATTTTTAAATGAGAGATAAAATATTTAAGTTAGATCAACGCTAATATAATTAATAGAATAAAGGTTTTAATGATTATATGGTGAGAATTATGACTGATATTAAAAGTATTTTAAAGAGAGTTTCTGATGTAGTTTGGGAATTACCTAAGGGTTATAAAGAATGTATGAGAGTTCCTGGAAGGATATATTTAAATGAGATTCTTTTAGATGAGTTAGAGCCAGAGGTTTTAGAACAAATAGCTAATGTTGCATGTCTCCCTGGAATTTATAAATATTCTATCGCTATGCCTGATGTGCATTACGGATATGGATTTTGTCTTCATCCAAATGCAAAAGTATTAACAGAATATGGTTTCTACTATAAAATAAAAGATTACGAAAACTTAAAAGATGAAAAAGTTAAGGTTTTCAATACAGAAGACAAAAAAATAGAAAATACAGATGTTGAAAGGTTCTTCAAATTAAAACCATACTGTAAAGTTTATAGAGTTAAGACAAAATTAGGATATGAAACAATAGCCACAGAAGACCATCCTTTCTATACACCAAATGGAATGATAGAACTCAAACACTTAAAGATTGGTGATTTTATAGGAATTTATCCATTTGAAGGAATTAAATATGAGGAGCCATCAGATGAGATAATTATTGATGAGAATGATATAATTGAATGTATGAATGACTTAAAGTTAAGTGAAAAGAGTAAAGAAATAATTTTAAGGAAATTGAAAGAAAAGGGCTTAATTCCATTAACATACAATCATAAAAAACTACCTTACCTATTAAAAATTATAGGCTTTATCTTTGGAGATGGCTCTATGAACTTCATAGGGAAAAGAAAAGATGGAATAATTCAATTTTCTTCAAAAAATCCAAATGACTTAGAGGAGATTAGAAAAGATATTATAAAATTAGGATACACTCCTTCAAAAGTTTATGAAAAGAATAATTGCTACTTCTTTGTAGTAAATTCATCCAGTTTATTGGTTTATCTCAATACTTTGGGAGTTCCAATAGGTAATAAGACATTAAAAGGATATGACTTTCCAAAATGGATATTTAAATGTAAATTATGGCAGAAGAGATTATTTTTAGCGTCATTCTTTGGAGCAGAGTTAAGAAAACCATATCCAAGAAAAGATAGGAAAGCCCTCTTTACATTCCCAACATTAGAAATGGTTAAAGATGTAAAAATTAAAGAAGATGCTTTAAAATTCTTAGGAAATATTGCCAAATTGTTAAGTGAATTTGGTATTGAAGCAACAATTAAAAAGAGAAATTCAACACACAAAGGAAAGGATGGTGTAGAGACAGTTAGATATGTTTTAACAATAAATGGAACTTCTAAGAACTTAATAAATCTATGGTCTAAGATTGGCTATGAATACAATAGAGAGAAACAAGAACTCGGATGTTATGCAGTGGCATATATAAAGTATAGAGAAAGAGAAATAAATAGAAAAAAAGAACTCGTAGAAAAAGTAAAAGAATTATTTAAAAAAGGAAAAAAACTTTCAGAAATTATAAAACTATTAAATGTAGATAAGTCAGATGAAAGATTTGTCAAAGATGTTTGGAATAAATTAAAAAATGGAAAAGATATTAATGAGATAAGAATTTCCTCAAAATTCCCAAGATTTGAAGAATTTATTAAAGAAAAAAAGGTCGGAGATGGACTAATTTGGGATGAGATTGAAAGTATAGAGGAAGTTGATGATATAGAGGAGGTTTATGACTTTACTATAAATCACAAAGACCACAACTTTATAGCAGATAACTTCTTAGTTTCAAACTGTATCGGAGGAGTAGCGGCTTTTGACCAGAGAGAGGGGGTTATAAGCCCCGGAGGAGTAGGTTTTGATATAAATTGCCTTACCCCAGAGGCGAAAATATTAACAGAAGACGGATATTTCATAAAATTGGAAAAACTAAAAGAAAAGTTAGATTTGTATGTTAAGATTTACAACACAGAGGAAGGAAAAGAAAAATCTTCTAATATATTATTTGTTTCTGAAAGGGATGCAGAAGAAAAAATAATAAGAATAAAAACAGAATCTGGAAGAATCTTAGAGGGTAGTAAAGACCATCCAGTTTTAACATTAAATGGCTATGTTTCAATGGGTATGCTAAAAGAAGGAGATAATATAATAGTTTATCCATTTGAAGGCGTTGAATATGAAGAACCATCAGATGAAGTAATATTAGATGAAAAAGATTTTGCAGATTGTGATAAACAAATAATTAAATATCTAAAAGATAGGAATTTATTACCATTTAAAATGAACAATAGAAATATTGGAATTATTGCAAGGTTGTTGGGCTTTGCTTATGGAGATGGAAGTATAGTTAAAGAGAATGGAGGTAAATTATATTTAGAATTCTATGGAAAGAGAGAGACACTTATTAAGATTAAAGAAGATTTAAAGAAATTGGGAATAAAATCTTCAAAAATATATTTAAGGAAGAGAGAAATTGAGATAAAAAATGCTTATGGAGATGAATATACAAGTTTATGTGAAGACAACTATATAAAAATAACTTCAAAGGCATTTGCGTTGTTTATGCATAAATTAGGAATGCCAATTGGTAAAAAGACAGAACAAAAATATAATGTTCCAGAGTGGATAAAAAAAGCACCAAAATGGGTAAAGAGGAATTTCTTGGCTGGTTTGTTTGGAGCAGATGGGAGTAGAGTAGTGTTTAAAAACTACACACCATTGCCAATAAACCTAACAATGTCAGAGGTAAAAGATAACATTTTAGAGTTTTTAAATGAAATTAAGCATTTGTTGAAAGAATTTGAAATTGAAAGTGTAATTTATGAGATAAAATCATTAGATGGAAGAGTTTCATATAGATTAGCAATTGTTGAAGAAGAGAGTATAAGAAACTTCTTAGGAAAAATAAACTATGAATATGCAGAAGAAAAGAAAGTTATTGGATTATTATCTTATGAATACTTAAAGAGAAAAGATGCTATAAAAGAGATAAGGAAGAAATGTGTTGAAAAAGCAAAAGAACTATATAACAAGGGGTTATCTATTTCAGAAATTTTAAAGATGGATGAATTCAGAAATGAGTTTATAAACAGAAGGTTAATTGAAAGAGCAATATATGAAAAGTTAGATGATGTAAGGGTTTCAACAAAATTCCCAAAGTTTGAAGAATTTATTAAAAAATATGGGGTTAGAGGAGGATTTGTAATAGATAAAATAATAAAAATTGAAGAGATTCCTTACAAATCAAAATTATATGATGTTGGAATTGTAAGCAAGGAGCATAACTTTATAGCAAACAATATAGTTGTTCACAACTGTGGAGTTAGATTAATAAGAACCAATTTAACAAAAGATGATGTAGAACCAAAAATAAAAGAGCTTATAAAAACATTATTTAAAAATGTTCCTTCTGGTTTAGGTAGTAAAGGGATTATAAAGTTCAGTAAGAGTGTGATGGACGAAGTTTTAGAAGAAGGAGTTAGATGGGCTGTTAGAGAGGGTTATGGTTGGAAAGAAGATTTAGAGTTTATTGAAGAGAATGGATGTATAGAAGAGGAGGCAGATTCTTCTTATGTATCAGATAAGGCAAAAGAGAGAGGAAGAGTTCAGTTAGGTAGCTTAGGTAGTGGAAATCACTTCTTAGAAGTTCAGTATGTTGAGAGAGTATTTGATGAAGAAGCGGCAGAAGTTTATGGAATAGAGGAAAATCAAGTCGTTGTTATGGTGCATTGCCTACCGGAAGATGCAAAAATAATGACTGAATATGGATATTATGTAAAAATTAAAGATTTAGAAAACTGTTATGATAAAGTTAAACTTCTAATCTATGACAAAGAAAATAAAACATTAATTCCAGCAAAAATTAAAAAGTTTTGGAAATTCAAAAATAATAAGAAAATATATAAAATAAAAACTTTCACTGGAAAAGAACTTATTTGCACAGAAGACCATCCAATATGGACACCCTCAGGATGGAAACAATGTAAAGACTTAAAGATAGATGATTTAGTCTTAATATATCCATTTGAAGGTGTTGAGTATGAAAAACCAGACGATATTACAATAGTAGATGAGGAAGATATCATTAAAGCAGGGGGAACTCCAAGAATGATTAAAAATCTAAAGAAAAAAGGATTACTACCTCTAAAATTAAACCATGAAAAGATAGGAATTATTGCAAGATTGGTAGGATATGCCATTGGTGATGCATGGATAGGTGGAAAAAGACCAACAGTTAAATTTATTGATAATTTAGATGTATTAAATGAAATAAAATCTGATTTGGAAGAGTTGGGCTTTTCATCAACATTAGTAAAATTAAAGAAACATAAATCAGAAATAACTCACATTAATAGTAATGGAGACCTAATAAAGCATAATTTTGAGGGAGAAGGATATCAATTAGTAGTTAGAGCCCCATCCTTTGCCATATTCCTAAAAGCATTGGGAGTTCCATATGGTAAAAAATCAGATATTCCATTCTCTGTCCCAGAATGGATAAAACAAAGTCCAAAATGGATAAAAAGATTGTTCTTAGCTGGATATTTCGGGGCTGAAATGAATATTGTTAGTCCAAGAAAAAATGAACCATATAGAGTAGAAAACCTAAAAGTGTCTTTAAATAAAGTTGAGGATTTAGTAGATAATGGAATTAAATTTATGGAAGAAATTAAACAATTATTAGAAGAATTCGATATTAAAGAAAGTATCTATGTAAAACCATACACCAAAAGAAAAGATGGAAAAACAAGTTACAAAATAATACTAAAATTGAGTGGAAAAATAGATAATGTTATAAAATTTGCAAGTAAAATTGGATACGAATACAATAAGAAGAGACAGTCAATGCTAATGAAATCATTACAATATTACATATACAAGAAAAAAATTATAAAACAAGAGTCAATTGAAACTGGAATAAGTGAAGAAAAATTACTAATAACTTCATACAAATATAGAAAAACAAAAATGGAGAAATTTGACACATATATATCAAAGTATTCTAACGGGGACTTAACCTTATGGGATATTGTAGTATCAGTAGAAGAAGTTAAAGAAAACATAGATATAGTTTATGATTTAACAATAGATAACGAAAATCATAACTTCATTGCAAATAATTTCATAGTTAGTAATACAGGTTCAAGAGGGTTGGGTCATCAAATTTGCACAGATTATTTAAGAATTTTAGAAAAAGCCGCAAAAATATATGGAATTAAACTTCCAGATAGACAATTGGCATGTGCTCCATTTGAATCAGAAGAAGGGCAGAGTTACTTTAAGGCAATGTGTTGTGGAGCAAACTATGCGTGGGCAAATAGACAGATGATTACTCACTGGGTTAGAGAGAGCTTTGAGGAAGTATTTAAAATACATGCTGAGGATTTAGAAATGAGTATAGTTTATGATGTGGCACACAACATTGCAAAGAGAGAGAAGCATAAAATTGATAATAGATGGGTTAATGTTATAGTTCATAGAAAAGGAGCCACAAGGGCATTTCCACCAGGGCACGAGGCGATCCCAAGAGAGTATAGAGATATTGGACAACCAGTATTACTTCCAGGAGATATGGGAACAGCATCATATTTAATGAGAGGAACTAAAATAGCAATGAGAGAAACTTTTGGTTCTACCGCTCATGGTGCAGGTAGAAAGTTAAGTAGAGCAAAGGCATTAAAGTTGTGGAAAGGTAGAGAGATTCAAAGAAAATTGGCTGAGATGGGAATTATTGCATTGAGTGATTCAAAGGCAGTATTGGCTGAGGAAGCACCAGATGCTTATAAAAACATAGATTTAGTGGCTGATACATGCCATATAGCAGGAATATCTTTAAAAGTTGCAAGAATGAAACCATTAGGTGTTATTAAAGGATAAAATTTTTTTAATTTTTTAAATTTTAATATTAAAGTAAGTTTTAAATATAACTATTAGTTATTTTTGTATAAAGCAATTTTATGGATTTTTTATTTTAAATTACACAATGTTTTTGAAATTTAACTAATAAAAAGGTGGAAAATATGAACAATAAAGTTGATAAAGATGAAATTGAAAAACTAAAAAAAATTGCAAAAAGGGTTAGATATAAAATCGTTAAAATGGTTGGATTAGCAAAGTCAGGACATCCAGGGGGAAGTTTATCAGCAACTGATATAATTGTATCTTTATATTTTAAAATAATGAATTACGACCCAAAAAATCCTTATAAAAAAGATAGAGATAGGTTTGTTTTAAGTAAGGGACATGCGGCTCCAGCATTGTATGCAGTATTCTCTGAATTAGGACTTATTGAAGAAGAAGAACTTTGGAAATTAAGAAGATTAGAAGGAAAATTACAAGGACATCCTTCAATGGATACTCCTGGAATAGAGATATGTACAGGTTCATTAGGGCAAGGGTTTTCAGCAAGTGTTGGAATGGCTTTGGGTTGTAGATTAGATAAATTAAACAACTATATTTATGTATTATTGGGAGATGGAGAATGCCAAGAAGGCATTGTATGGGAAGCGGCAATGGCAGCATCTCATTACAAATTAGACAACTTAATTGCATTTATAGATAGAAATATGCTACAAATAGATGGGAATACTGAAGATGTTATGAGTTTAGGGGATTTAAAAGCTAAATTTGAGGCATTTGGATGGGATGTTTTTGAAATAGATGGCCATAACTTTGAAGAAATTATAAATACTGTTGAAATGGCTAAAAGTTTAAAAAATGGAAAGCCAAAAATGATTATAGCCTATACAATTAAAGGTAAAGGAGTTTCATTTATGGAACATAATGTTGGATTTCATGGAAAAGCTCCAAATGAAGAGCAGTTAAAACAAGCATTAGAAGAGTTGGAAAATGAATAATAACGATTTTATTAGTTTTTATTATTGCTTTTTGGTGGTTTAAATGATTAAAATTGGAGCCTCAATATTATCTGCGGATTTTGGGCATTTAAAGGAAGAGATTAAGAAGGCTGAAGAAGCAGGAGTTGATTTCTTCCATGTGGATATGATGGATGGGCATTTTGTTCCAAATATAAGTATGGGTATTGGGATTGCAAAACATGTTAAAAAATTAACAAACCTCCCTATTGATGTTCATTTAATGGTTGAGAATGTTGATTTATTTATTAATGAATTTGAAGAAATGGATTATATAACTTTCCATATAGAGGCTGTAAGATTTCCATTTAGAATTATAAATAAGATTAAAAGCATTGGAGCTGAGCCAATAGTTGCTTTAAATCCAGCAACACCTTTGGATATGATAGAATATATTTTAGATGAAGTTTATGGAGTTTTAGTTATGACAGTTGAGCCAGGTTTTTCAGGACAGAAGTTTATTCCAGTGATGACAAAAAAGATTAGAAAATTGAAGAGTATGATAGTCGAAAATGGTTATGATACAAAAATCTTTGTTGATGGGGGTATAAATGTTGAAACTGCCCCATTAGCAGTTAAAGCAGGAGCAGATGTATTAATTGCAGCATCAGCAATATTTGGAAGTGACGATGTTAAAACAGCTGTTAAAAATTTAAGAGAATCAGCCTTAAAAGCTTTAAATATAGAAAATCAGAACTTTTTGACTAAAAATTTTAATATTAATAAAGATTAATTGTTAGGTGGAAAATTATGGTTAAGTTGAGTGGAGTTTATAAAGGAATGAGAAAAGGTTATGGAGAAACACTCATAGAGTTAGGAAAAAAATATGAAAATGTTGTAGTTTTAGATGCTGATCTATCTGGCTCTACACAGACAGCGATGTTTGCTAAGGAATTTCCAGATAGATTTTTTAATGCAGGAGTGGCAGAGCAAAATATGATAGGTATGGCAGCAGGTTTGGCTACTACTGGAAAAATTGTCTTTGCTTCATCTTTTGCAATGTTTGCCAGTGGAAGAGCATGGGAGATAATAAGGAACTTAGTGGCATATCCTAAGTTAAATGTTAAAGTAGTTGCAACACACGCAGGAATAACTGTTGGAGAGGATGGAGCATCTCATCAAATGTGTGAGGATATTGCTATAATGAGGGTTATTCCAAACATGGTAGTTATTGCTCCAACTGATTACTATCACACAAAAAATGTGATTAGAACCATAGCAGAGTATAAAGGGCCAGTTTATGTTAGAATGCCAAGAAGAGATACTGAGATAATTTATGAAAATGAGGAAGAGGCTATATTTGAGATTGGGAAAGGGAAAATTTTAAATGATGGTGATGATTTAACTATAATAGCAACAGGAGAAGAAGTACCAGAAGCTTTAAGGGCGGCAGAGATTTTAAAAGAAAATGGAATCTCTGCTGAAATTGTAGAGATGGCTACAATAAAACCAATAGATGAAAAGATTATAGAAAAATCAAAAGATTTTATTGTTACAGTTGAAGATCACAGTATTATCGGAGGTTTAGGAGGGGCTGTATCTGAGGTTATTGCATCAAAAGGTCTAAACAAAAAACTTTTAAGAATAGGAATAAATGATGTATTTGGAAAAAGTGGAAAGGCTGATGAGTTATTAAAATACTATGGCTTAGATGGAGAGAGCATAGCAAAAAAAATAATTGATATATATATAAATAATTATCAAAAATTAAAATAAAAATTTTTTAGAGTGATAGTATGAAAAAAGGAACTGATTTATTAAAAAAAGGATTTGCCAAAATGGTTAAACATGGAGTAGTTATGGACGTTACTAATGTTGAACAAGCTCAAATAGCTGAAGAGGCAGGGGCTGTAGCAGTTATGGCTTTAGAAAGAGTTCCTGCAGATATTAGGGCAGCTGGTGGAGTTGCAAGAATGTCAGACCCAGCTTTAATTGAGGAAATAATGGATGCAGTTTCAATTCCTGTCATGGCTAAGTGTAGAATTGGACATACAAAAGAGGCAGAAGTTTTAGAAGCAATTGGAGTGGATATGATTGATGAAAGTGAAGTTTTAACCCAGGCAGACCCATTCTTCCACATATATAAGAAAAAATTTAACGTTCCATTTGTTTGTGGGGCAAGAAGCTTGGGAGAGGCAGTTAGAAGAATCTGGGAAGGAGCGGCAATGATAAGAACAAAAGGAGAGGCAGGAACTGGAAATATAGTTGAGGCTGTTAGACATATGAGATTGATGAATGAAGCTATAGCTCAACTACAAAGAATGAGCGATGAAGAAGTTTATGGAGTTGCTAAATTTTATGCTCAAAGATATGCAGAACTATCTAAAACAGTTAGAGAGAGTATGGGATTAAATCCAACAGTTTTAGAAAATGAGGTAGTTTATGAAGGATATACATTATCAGAAATTATCGATGGATTGTATAAAGTTTTATTAGAAGTTAAGAAATTAAACAGATTACCAGTAGTTAATTTCGCCGCTGGTGGAGTTGCTACACCAGCAGATGCGGCATTAATGATGCAACTTGGTTCTGATGGAGTATTCGTAGGTTCAGGAATATTTAAGTCAGAGAATCCATTAGAAAGGGCAAAGGCAATTGTTGAAGCAACATACAATTACGATAAACCAGAGATTATCGCAGAAGTTAGTAAGAACTTAGGAGAAGCTATGAAAGGGATAGACATAACTCAAATAAGCGAAACTGAGAAAATGCAATATAGGGGAGATTAATTATAATATTAAGTTAAGGTGATATAAAAATGTGGTATCCTCCAATGTGTCCTCCTTGGGGGTATAATTATGGCTTTTATGGATTTCCATTCTTTAATTTTGCATTTTTTGGATTTATATGGTGGATAATAAAAATATTTGTTTTTATAATAGTTGTATTGGACATTATAAAAAGAGATGATTTAAAGACAATTGAAAAAATATTGTGGCTTTTAGTAGTTTGGTTTTTAGGAATTATAGGGGCAATAATTTATTTCCTTCTATCAAAAAGAGAAAATAAACAAAATAATAAATAAATTTATAGTGATAAAAAATGTTCGTCTATGGTCCAGTTCCTTCGAGAAGGTTAGGTTTATCCTTAGGAATAGATCCAGTTTATTACACTTGCACATTTAACTGTATATACTGCCAACTCGGAAGGACGAGATATCTATTAAATTCTCCAAAAGAAATTCCAAAGGAAGTTTTAGAAAAGTTTCCAACTGATGAAGACATATATAGAGAAGTCAAAAAGATAGTTTCTGAAAATCCAAATATTGATTACATAACTTTTGCTGGTAGTGGAGAGCCAACATTATCTCCTTATTTAAAAGAATCTATTGAAAGATTAAAAGAATTCAATATACCAATTTGTGTTATAACTAACTCATCATTGATGAACTATAAATCTGTTAGAGATGCATTAAAAAATGCTGATTTAGTTTCTGCAACTTTAACTTCAACAAATCAAGAAATGTTCGAAAAAATTCATAGGACAAAGATAAAACTTAAAGATGTTATTAGAGGATTGATTAAATTTAGAAGAGAGGCAGATGAAACTATCTTAAATATAGAGCTAATGGTTTTAGAAGGGATAAATGACGATGATGAAACAATATACAAACTCAAAGAGATATTTAATAAAATAAATCCAGAGAATATTGAAATAAACACTCCAATAAGACCTCCATGCGAAAAGTATGCAAAAAAAGTAAAGTATGAGAGGTTAAAAGAGATTAAAGAAATTCTCGGGGAAAAAGCATTTATAATATGTAAAAAAAGTCCAAAGAAATATAAAGAGTCGTTGAATTCTAATATTCTCGAAAGAATTTCATCAATATTAAAAATAAGACCATGCACAGTTGAAGATTTATCAAACGCTTTGGGATTGCATATTTCAGAGGTTGGAAAGTATCTATATGCATTAAAAAATAGTGAAAATTTAGAATATATAGAAATTTATGGAAAGAAATATTACTTTATTAAAGTGATAAAATGAATATAGATACAATAGTTGAATTTATAAAAAATTATGCAGAAAAATACAAATCCAAAAAAATTGCTGAGGTTGGGATTGGTTTTAAATTTGACATTGCAAAAGAGTTAAGTAAGTATTTTGATGTAATGGTTACAGATATTAATAAAAAATCTGTTGAAAAAGGTAAATTGTTGGGATTAAACGCTTATGAGGATAATCTATTTAATCCAAATATTGAAATGTATAAAAATATTGATTTAATATATTCCATAAGGCCTCCAAGAGATTTACAGATATATATTTTAAATTTATCAAAAAAAGTTAATGCCAATTTAATAATAAGACCTCTCTTAAATGAGGAAGTTATAGAAGGATTAAAATTAAAATCGTACAAAGGAGAAGTGTTTTATATATATGAAAATAAAAAACAATACTCTATATAAATTATGCCTTTAATTTAGTTCTTCTCCAATATCTCATTTTTGGATGATATTTTACAGATCCTCTTGTTTTAACAATAACAAACAATGGAACTCTTCTATTCTGCTTTAATGCCTTAGCCAATCTCAACTTTTTTCCTAATGGCTTGTTGCTTCCCATTTTTCTCACCTAAATTTTCTTTTTTAGGCCAACTACTCTTGTTTGTTTATGTTCAGGGAAATATTTTTTAGGATCTTCTCCTCTCTCTTTAAGAATATGTCTAATTTCAGCCTCGTAATCAGAACTTAGTTTAGTTCCACTTTTTATCTCTTCCATTATAAAGAATTCGTTTGCCAAATCTCTCAAAGTTTTATATCCAAAACCCATAAGTGGTGTTATATATTGAATATTTTTCCTCATCTCTAAACTTTGAACTTCTGAATAGTTAAGTTTTGGAACTTTATCATCTCTTCTTGTTCCATCTGCTAAAATCTTGTAATCATCTGCCAATGTTTCTAAGACAGTTTTATGAACATACTGTATTGCAGGAGAGGGATATTTATATTCAACAACCATATCAGCCGCTTTTTCAACAATTTTTCTATCCAATGTTATAACTTTATGCTTAAATCCCAAAATCTTGGCTGTCTCCTCAGCCAGTTTATATGAGTCAATAATCCCAAAATTTATTGTTATTAGATGAGGATTGTATCCAAGTTTTTTTAATATAACCGCCGATAGGGAACTATCCTTCCCTCCACTAAATAGAACATAAGCATCCATACTGTTTCACTTTCTAATGATTTTAATATTTCTCTTCTTCTTAGTCATTGCACTTAATTTTTCAAGTAATGCTTTAAATTCTTTATCTTTTAGAGGAATTGGTAATTTTCCAAGTTGAGCAAGTTGGATTAATTGAACTTCTACCATTTCAGCAAACTCTGGTCTTGCTAATCTTATTCTCTCTAATCTTTCTCTGGCTTCAGGAGTTAGTATTTTTCTTAATAATGCTCTTTTTTGAAGTTCAGCCTCTAACAATGCCTCTTCTTGCTGTTGTTGTTCAGCTAATTTTTTTTGTAATTCAAGAAGTTTTTTTCTTTTAATTTCTTCAATATCCATAAAATATCCCCTTAGTATTTAGCAAGAGCTGGGATTTCTTTAACTATTTCGTCATAAACTTCTTTGGCAATGTTATCCAAGAAACTTCTACCTTTTGAAGTTATTACTCTTCCTTCTGGTCTCTTTTCAACTAAACCTAATTTTTCTAATTCTTGTAAGGCTTTCCTTATAATATTTCCACTACCCTTATAAAAGTGCTCTGGCTCGTGTCCTCTGTTCTTTCTTCCACCGTAGGCAGTTCTTAATCTTGAAACTCCAACAGGGCCGTATATGTATATTTTTCTTAAAATAGAAGCACATCTAATATACCACCAGTCCTCTTGCTCAGGTCTTCTCTCTCTACTAACCCCTGTTTTAACAAAAGGAACCCACTCTGGGACTTCTATATCCATTTCTTTTAATTTTTCAGCAGTTTTTTGAATTAATTTATCTGCTGGAACATCATAGACAGTTACCATTTTTACACCTCTAATTATAATTTTTAATTCTAAATTTTAAATAAATTAAAAACTTAGTAATAATTTGATAAGGTTATATTTATATCTTATTATTTCTACTATAAAAAAAACAAAAAAAGAAAGTTAGTAAATTAGTTATTTAAAAAATCTATAAAAAAATGGAGCCGGGGGTGGGATTCGAACCCACGTAAGGCGGATCTGCAGTCCGCTGCCTAGCCCCTAGACTACCCCGGCTCTTTACATCCTATCAGATACTTTGCATACATTAACTATAAAGAAGTGATATATAAATTTTATGGTTCAGCATTTATATAATCAGAAATATATCGCAATAAAAGTAAAGTTTAAATAGCACAATATTATATTACATCATTTAATATTTTAATCTTAAATAAAAAAAATTTTTATTATTTTTTAGATAGGTGAAAAATAAACACTAATTAAGATTTTAAGGTGATAAATTATGTCAAAAGGTACTCCATCAATGGGTAAAAGAAACAAAGGTTCATATCACATTAGATGTAGAAGATGTGGTAGAAGAGCATACCATGTAAGAAAAAAGAGATGTGCTGCATGTGGTTATCCAAATAAAAGAATGAGAAAATACTCATGGCAAAACAAAAAAGTTAATGGAAAAAGAATTAAATAAAATTTTTTTCTATTTTATATTTGGTGATAATATGAGTATTGAAAATATCGATTATTATGATTATAAAGCATTATTAAAGAGAGCAAGAAGTCAGATTCCAGATTATGTTTTTCAGAAAGATAGATTTGAACTCCCTCCAATTGAAATATTAATAGAAGGAAATAGAACTATAATTAGAAACTTTAGAGAATTAGCTAAGGCAGTTAATAGGGATGAGGAGTTTTTTGCTAAGTATCTTTTAAAGGAAACTGGTAGTGCTGGTAACTTAGAGGGAGGTAGATTAATACTTCAAAGAAAAATCAACCCAGAACTATTGAAATCAAGAATTAATGATTTTCTAAAAGAATATGTTATTTGTAGAGAGTGCGGTAAGCCTGATACTAAAATTATCAAAGAGGGAAGAGTTCATTTACTTAAATGTATGGCTTGTGGGGCAATAAGACCTATAAGAATGATTTAACAATTACTTAGTGAAAATATGAAGGAAAAATTGATAGATTATTTTATAAAATATCTGTCTTTAAATATTATTAAAAAAGTTTTTATAACATATCTCTTATGTTGGATTGGGTTTTTATTTTCATTTTCACTTGGAAAATTTTTATTATATTTATCATCTATTTTAAAAAATAATTATATATTAAAACCAGCCAAAGTTGCTCAAACTATTGGAACGGCTAAATTTACTACTGTTTCTCATACAATATCAAAAACAGTTGGCGTTAAAAATATGTATTTAGATTATTCTCTATCTTATATAATTTCTAATTTTACCAGTTGTTTAATTATAATTTTTGCTTTAGCTACTCTTGGATATTTATATAAAAAAGATTTAGAGAAAGTAAGATCAATTAAAGAAAAAGAAGAGATAATTAAAAACTACACAAAATATTTATTTATACTGTTTGTATTCACTGTTATAAATCCTCTAACTGGATTAATTGGTATAAATCTTAAATATTTAGATTTAATCGTTGTTTTACCTCATGGTTTATTTGAATTTTTAGGATTTGCAATAGCCATAGTTGTAGGATTAGAAATAGCAAACAAAATTTGTCCAATAGTTAAAAAAAATATATCTTACAAAAAAATTATGGCATTAATTTTATGTTCATTTATTTTTATTTTCATTGCTGGAATGTTAGAACCTATAGATTGGGCAATATATTACTATTCACAAATATATAACATTCCATTATTACATGCTATTATAACAATATATAAACATCTACTTTTAAGTTTAGTATATATTATTTAGTTTTATTTTGAGGTGATAAGATTAAAGTATTGGCTATAGATATTTCTGGAAGACATCACGAAGATGATAAATTTTTTAGAGTCTATGCTGGAGTTTTAGTAGAAATTAAGGCAGATAGAATTGTCCATGTTGAAAAAATAGATATTATGGTTAAAGAGAAAGAATCTCAAAAGTTGAGAGATATTATTAAAGAGGTTAAAGAACTAATTGAAAAAATTGGGAAAGATTTTGACTATATCCTTTGTGAAAAAGGGGAATTCTTTAATATATCTAAGGATATAATATCAACTATTTTAAAAATTTAAAAAAAGAAGTTATTCATCCAAAGACACAGGGAGAGTTTGAAGCTATAAATATTGCTCATCATGTATCATATTCAGTTAGAAAGATATTAATAGAAAAACAGAAAATATGTAAAAATAAAAACAATAAATAACTGTAAATAACTGTTGGTGATTTTGATGTATGAAATAGTTAGATATGAAGGAGGAGTTTATAAAAACAACATTTTCAAAGAATGGATTGAAGATATTGGGGGTTTTATCTTACAGGAACATATTATGCAGTTAGATGTTTATATAACATTAGCAATTCCACAAAATGAATTAGAAAATCTTAAAGAAGAGGCTAAGAAGTATAAGGGGAAGATAATAGAAACACCATTGGCTGGAACTGAAATAGCAGTTGTAGCCCCAAGTTTGTCAAGGCATCATCTTCCCCATATTGCCTGTGATGTTGCTGAATACTTAAGAAGATTTGGAGCAAAGTCAAATATGATTGGCTTAGCAAGAGGAGTAGGGAAAGATATTGCTCAATTAAGAGAAAAAGAGAAAAGATTAATAGAAGAGCATGATTTGGCTGTTTATGTAATGGGTAATTTTGAAGCGTGTATTAAAGATAAAACTCATTTATTTGATGTAGATATTCCAGTTGTAGTTACTGGAGGTCCTGAAAAGGTAGATATTCCTTATCCTTATGTTGGTAATTTAGGAAGGAGAAGTCATAGATTGAGACATGGAGAAGAAATTAGAGCCTTAAGAAAAATGGTTGAAGTGATAACTGAACTTATAAATGAAAAAAGAAAAGAATTGTCTTACGATCCTCCAATCGTTCCACCAGTAGTCGTTAAAGATGAAATTGAAAAGCAAGTTGATGAAATATATTCTATACTATCCCCTATGCCTATAGCTACACAGTTGGATGGTCTGAGAGTTAAGTTAGATTATGATAAATTTGTTGATAATATAAAAGAAGTTAAAGTTAAAAATTACATTTTGAAAGATATTGCAAACATTAAAAGAAGTGAAATGAAGAATTATATACTTATAAAGATAAAGCCAAAGTCAGAAGTAGAATTTGAAATGCACATTAAGAATGAATAATTTGGGGGAAATATTATGAGTAACTTTAATTTTAAATGCTATGATATTGATGAAAAGGAATTAGTTCTTCCTCCAGGTTTGCCTCAGTCAATAATCGCCAGATTAATAGAACTATGTGATGTAAAATTTGATGTTAGAGAGGATGAATTTTATAATGTAAAATATCCTGTCTTAATTGGAAAAGAGGAACAGTTAAAAAAAGCAAAAGAGTATTTAAAATTACTCACTGAGGCAAAGTTAGCGTTGAGAGATATTGCAAGATTGGCAAGGAAGTTTAAGGTTAAAGCAAAGATTTATACTGATGATGAAGAATTAAAATATATACTAAATGTTTTAAGCAATGATATTGCTAATAGAGATTATATTGAAATAGTTGAAGAGATGCCAGAAGGAGAAAAGGAAGTTATAGAAGTATTGGACAAAAAAATATATGTTGGAATTTAGAATTATTTTAAATCACTTTACTTAGTAATGAAACAATATTCATAACTTCTATGTCTTTTTTTAAGTTATTTTCTTCTTTGTATTTTTTTAAGGAATCTTTTAAGTGATACTCACAAAATGGGCAAACTGTAATTACTGCATCTGCATTAGTATCATAAATCATCTTAGCCCTTCTTTTACCAATTAAGTATGCAATATCTGGCTTTCCACTTCTCACTCCTCCTCCAGCTCCACAACATCTCGCCTCTATATCTATGAATTCAATTTCTGGAATACTCTTAATTATTTTTCTTGGTTGCTCATCTATTCCCTGTCCCCTCTTTAAATGGCATGGATCGTGATAGGTTACTCTAATTTTCAGTGGTTTGTATTTTAATAAGCCAACATCAGTTAAAACCTCTGTAATATCCTTAACTTCAAACTCTCTTTCATTTTTATAATCATTTTTTAATGTTGAACCACAGCCAGCACATATAGTAACTATATAATCAACATCTAATTTATTAAATATCTCCAAATTTTTCTTTTTTAACTTTTCAGCGATATCTCTCTGTCCAGTTCTAAAAAATGGAGAACCACAGCAAACTTGCTCTTTTGGTATATATACAGAGACACCATGAGCATTTAAAACTTTTATAGCATTTTTACCAACATCTTGTAATCTGAAATCTACCAAACAGCCGGTAAAAAACGCTACTCTTAACTTTTCATTTTCTGCTTCATAAATATTATTTACTTGCTTTAATAATGGTGTATCTTCCTCAACAACACTCCTATTGTATTTTAAAACATTCTCTCTAACTTTTAAGTGATTCTTTATTAAATAACCTTTACTAAATGATAACGCCCTCAATTTTTCTATTGCATTATGAACTATGTCAATCTCTTTTGGACAAACCTCAACACACTTGGCACAGGTTGTGCAATTATAAATATTTTCAAAATATGCAGTTATTTCTCTATTATCTTCATCTCTCCTATCAAAGGCAAACCTTGCAAGTTGCCTCATAAATGTTGGTCCAGGATATTCACTAACTTCTCTTGATGGACAGATAGATAGGCAGGATAAACAGTCAATACATCCCCTTAAATCTTTATTTTTTTCAACATACTTTTGAGGAATTATCTCTAAATTTTCTGGATATTCTTTTCTTACCAAATAATTCTTTATATTTAATAATTTTTTGTAGTATGATTCCCTATCGACAATTAAATCTATAATAACTTTAAATCCTTTTAGTGGTTCAATAACCATATTATTCTCTACTTTTGTCTCACACGCCAATCTTGGCTCTCCATTTATAGTCATTGCACAAGAACCACACTGTCCATTTCTACATGATGCTCTAAACAAAATATTCGCTCCATAGTTGTTATTTATGTATTCCAATGCCTCCAACACTGTTAAACCTTCTGGAACTTCATAACTTTCATAATAATCTTTTTTTCCATCAAATCTTTTAATCTTTATTTTTACCATTATCCCATCCTTAATGTTACTATTGAAAGTATATAGAGAATTAATAATATAAGTCCATGTAATCTATTAATCCTTCCAAATCTTGCAAATAGATATATTAAAAGACTCATAACTATTAAAATAACCATTTGAATGTTTGCTGAGGGTAGATTGGTAAATAAACAACTAACAGCCAAAGCCACTCCAATGTCTGCCATATTACTACCAATAACATTTCCTAATATTATGCCACCTAAATTTCTCTTCGCCGCCGCTAATGAAACCATCAACTCAGGAACTGAGGTTCCAAAAGCTACTAAGGTAAATCCAATAATTTTATCAGAGATATTTAAAGCAATAGCTATATTTTTTGCTCCATCAACAAATAGTTTTGCCCCTACTAAAACACCAATTAATCCAACAATTGATAAAACTAATGAAAAGGCTAAAGAAATATTATGTTTTTCAATATCTTTCTCTATTTCCTCTATTTCTATGTTATCAATATATCCATTTTTTATCGTCCATCTTAAATATATTAAAAAAATTAGCAATAATATAGTTCCATCAATCCAAGAAAATCCATTAACTCCAAGGATTGCCGTAAGAATAACATACAAAAGATAAAAGAGTATATTACTTCTTAAATTATTGTTAACCTTTATAGGATTTAAAATAGCACTAAGTCCTAAAACTATTCCAATATTACAAATGCATGAACCGATAGCGTTTCCAATCGCTATTCCAGAGATATGAGTATAAGATGCATAAACGGATGTTATTACTTCTGGTAGAGAGGTTCCTATAGCCACTACTGTAGCACCAATAACGAAATTAGATACACTAAAATACCTTGCTAATCTCTCACTACCTAATACAAACCAATCACTTCCATAATATAACAGAATAAGCCCCAATAAAAAATAAAATATTCCTAATATTAGCATTTTATCTCCCAAACTATTTACTAATTTCTTTTAATATATAAACTCTATCTCCCTCCCTAACTAAGTGATTTAATTTAACTCCAACTCTATCTCCTTTTTTTGCCACATCAACATTTTTATGATTTATTTGCATTGATTTCACTGTTTCTTCAACGCATCCAGTTGTTTTTCCTACTATCAATATAGTGTCTCCAATTTTTAAATCAGCCCATAATTCAATTTCTGCCACACTAACTTTTTTATAGAAATTAACTACTCTTCCTATTTCTATTTTTCTATACTTTGAAGCATTACCCTCTATATTGTATTGGAAATCATGACTTTTATTAACATCTCTAAAATAAAATCCTGTGTCATATCCTCTATTATATACTTTTTGAAGTTCTTTTTTGAAGTATGGGAGTTTTTCATAGTAAGTTCCATCAAAAACGCTATCAATTGCCTCTCTATAAATTTTTGTTGTTCTCATAACATAATCTACATTTTTAGATCTACCTTCAATTTTAAAGGAATCAAAAACCTCCAATAATTCTGGAATATGCTCTATCATGCATAAATCTTTTGGAGATAACAGATATTTTCCTTCACAAACTACTTCATAGGTTCCATCAAAATGCTCATTAATTAACTTCCACCTTCTTCTACATGGCTGTAAGCAGTCGCCACAGTTTGCATGCCTATTAAATAGATAAGAGCTTAAAAAACATCTACCACTTATAGCAACACATAAAGCCCCATGAACAAAGCCCTCTAATTCTAAATCTACATTATCTTTTTTTAAATTTTTTCTAATCTCTCTTATTTGATTTAAAGTTAATTCTCTTGATAATATAACTCTCTTAACAAATTTAGAGTAAAATTTGGCTGTTAAAGAATTTGTTATATTACATTGAACACTTGCATGAACTCTTAAACCATACTCTTTGGCTAACTGCATAGTTCCAATGTCTGAAACAATAACTGCATCAACCTCAGCAGAATTTGCAAAATCTAAAATTTCCATAACTTTTTTTAAATCTTTTTCATAAATAACTGTATTTGTGCAGAGATAAACCTTTTTATTATTATTGTGAGCATATTTAACTCCTTTAATTAACTCCTCTCTTGTAAAGTTCTTTGCATTAGATCTCATATTTAACTCTTTCAAACCACAATAAACAGCATCAGCTCCATAATCAATAGCTGTTTTTAGACATATTATATTATTTGCAGGAGATAATAACTCTACCATAATAATCACTTTATTTAATTTTATAAAATTAGATATCATCTATATAAATTATTTTGATAGAATAGGAGGAAAAAAGTTATTATTTGATTAAATAATTTTTAGTTAATCCTACAAATACTAAACAAATTATTAATAAGATCGCATATATAATATTATAAATCTATCGTGTTTTTGTCTTCTTTTGTATTTCCAATATTTGTATAAAAATAGTTAATTCCATTCCATAACTTAATAACAACATATTTTCCATCAGAACTCATATAAACATCATTAACTAATCCCCCATATAGAACTCCACAATAAACTTCCGTTATTGTTATATAATAGCACTTTCGCTGAAACTTTTCCTCCATAGGCAGATGATGGTGGAGGAGAGCCAGTTCCTATAACTATATATTTAGCATCTGGTGTCATAGAAAATGCTGTAATAACATTCCCGCTGTATGTATGATTCTCCCATAGCAATTTACCTTTATTGTCAAATACTAATATACCACTACATGATGGAATTATTTCCGGCTCTTCTCCACTAATAATATCATATATTACAATGATATACTTATCATCAGAAGATGTTTTTATTGAATCAATATCATACCAATTTGTAACCCATGTAGTATTTGCAAATACTGTATATTCATTATTTCCTAAAACATAACTCCATAACAGTTTTTCATTGCTAATATTATAAACTTTCAAGACCGTTTTGTTATTATAATCTACTGAGAAGACATAACTTCCATTAGTACTTACATAGGATATTTTTGTTGTATTCCACAATAAATTACCTTCTCTGTCAAATAAATAATTTTTATTTTTACATTTTATAAAAATGTATTTTCCATCAGATATTAAAGAGATCGAGTTAATTTTATTGCTTATATTTTTATACCATAACAATCCATTTTTTTGATTTAAAAAATAAATGTTGCTATTGTTATCTACTGCTAAAATATACTTTCCATCCTTAGTTATAAAAATTGAAGATATATGTTTCCCTAAATTACAACTAAAAACCATTCTTACGGATTTATTATTATTTTCAAATAAATAAATATTATTTTTATCCCCTACTATAATATATTTTCCATTAGGTGTTATAGTAAATGGACAATAGTAATTTTCTTTATAAGTCCATATGAGTTTCCCATTATTATCAAAGAGGTATATATAAAAGAGTTTATCAACTGTATGGTCATAAACTCCAACTCCAATATATTTTCCATCTTCGCTCATTAAAATTGAATCAATATGAATAAAATTACTACTATAACTCCATCCTCCACTTATATTTTCTCCAAAGGTTATTGGCACACATAAAAAAATTCCAAGGAAAAGAATTAGTATTGAATATTTCATTAATGACCCCCTCTTAATTTAGAATAAAATAATAAAAAAAGTTAAAAGATTAAGCTATTTTACCATCCATTGATATATACTATCAGACCATAATATTATTGGCCATCCTGTAATCGATGTATATCCAAATTTTCTTTCATATCTTGGTGGGTATGTATAATCATCATCACCATTAAAATATTTAAAGCCTGTAATTTCTTTGGATTTTTTGTCTATTAGGGCATAATATGGATAACCATTTGAAACATCAAATTCTTTACCAAATTCTTCAGAGGTATAATCCATTAGCTTATAACGTTGTGATGAATACCAATGCCATTTGTTATCCTTAGTGCAGTAATTAGCTTCACACCAAACCTCTAACCAATTATTTTCTCTTGGAGTGTCTAAATATCCATCTGATGAAATTTTAGTATATATTAGTTTCCATGCAAGAACATTATAGAAATATTTTACATGTATTGCTTTGCGATAATCTGCTAAAGATAATTCTATTGAAGATAAATCATTATCTTCTGATTCACTTATTATTGAATTAATATCATATAGTATTTTATCAACCATACTTTTAATTTCATTTAACTCCATACAACTTTCACAAGTTATTTCTATGTAATATAATGGTGCATCTGCATCTGGATGGACGTTGTCGGAGTCTTTGTCATATTTTTTAATAAAAGCTGCTCTAGTTTTTCTATTTTTATATGCATATGGATTATTTTTATCATAATTAGCATTTTTCAATATTTCATTAATTTTATTACGTATATTTTCATTTAAGTATGTATCATCTAAACCATACTGAAACATATATTCCAGAAAATACGATAACTGGCTTTATTCCTTCTGGCGTGGGTTCTCCTACAGGATAAACTTTCATTTCCAATTCTCCAGGTTTATGTGGTTTTACCATATTCCCACCTTGATGGTTATTAAAAAATTTTTGATTAATAATTTTTAAGGATACTTCTATATAAATATTATGGTATATTTTAATTATTATAAAGATAATTTTAAAAATAGTAAATTATTTAATTTTTTAAAGATACTTTTATTAGAATTTAATAGGTAAAAAGAGGATTTAATTTTGGTTAATTAAAAATTCGACTACTTTGTTAATTTCTGGAAGTTCAATATTTAGCTCTTCCCCTCTTAGACACAATTTTACTATATCTTTGTTTGTAGGAATTATAGCTATTACTTTATCTTTGTTAATATTTTCAAGAATTATGTCTTTTGTTTCATCATCTACCTTATTTACTATGAAATAAACCTTTTTACCAAGTTTTTCTCCAATTTCCTCTATTTTTTTTGCCAATCTTATAGACTCATAAGTTGCGTCAATAATTGCTATGATAACATCACAGCCTCCCTCTACACCTCTACCAAAATGCTCAATTCCAGCCTCAGTATCTACGATAACTATTTCATTATCTTTTAACTTTAAACTCTTTAATAGTTCTCTCAATAAAACACCCATTGGACATGCACAACCTTCTCCAAAATCGTGGATTTTACCCATAGCTAAAAGTTTTATATTGTCTTTCTCAACTATGTAATCTTTTGGTAAATCGTCAATTGTCATTTCATCAAATAAATCAACATTTTTTTTAGATTTTATCTTTTGCATAAATTTTTTTCTACCGCCTAAGTATTCTATAAAATCTTTTGGCTGATCTATTCCTAAAAATTTATGCAAACTTATATTAGATTCATCTCCATCAATTACTAAAACATTATAACCTCTTTTAGCAAATTCTTTAGCAATTAAAGAAGTTATTGTACTTTTTCCACATCCACCTTTTCCACATATAGAAATCTTCATAATAATCCCTACATATCTTGATTAACTAAAATAACTATCGTTTAAGTATATATAAATATGTTTGGAATATTATTTTTATAATGAATAATACTCATACTCGGAACTTGATAATATTAAATCATAAAAAAATTTGTTTTTTATTATAATAATATTACAATTTTGATATTTTTCATATTATTGTAATATTTTTTTGTCATTTATATGATTTAGTAATATTTAGATCGAGATTTTCTCAGGTGTCAGTATTATTCGTTAAATTTACAATTAATCTTCCCTTGCTAAAAATTTTTATTTTTTGATTTAGGGGGTTTTAATTTAATATTTTTAAATTTTAGGGGATTTTATCAAATTTCGAAGGGTCACCTGTTTTGATTAATTTGAATATTTAATTTTATTAAATTATTGAGATTTTTTGGAGATTTTATTTAATTGTTTTTATCTTCAATTTTCCCCGATAAATTAATATAATAATAAAAATTTAAAGGATTTTTAAGCAAATAAATCAAAATAGAAAAATTTATATATAAGTTCAGAGGTATATAAATAACAAGGGTAATTGACCCTCCGAACTATAACCCCTATATAAAGGAGAATAATAAAGTAATTTTAGAAAATTATCTCTTCAAATTGTGTCCTGTTTAAAATCAAGCCCCAAAGGGGATG